>JADHTD010000152.1 GCA_016776525.1 Rhodospirillales bacterium | reverse complement strand
AGCAATTTCCGCCAGGATCTGCTGGAAAAAATCAAGATCCTTGGCGCCACAGCCAGGCGCGATGCCGGCCGGCCTCTGCCGAAGACCACGACCCGTACGATCCAGGCTCCGACAGGTGCTCCGGTGAAACCCGATACATCGGCTTCGCTTTATTCCAAGCCGGTTACGCTGCGCCCGTCGACCAATGCTCAGTCGCCGAAAATTCTCGCCATCGGATCGTCCACCGGGGGCCCGCAGGCCCTTTTGGAGTTGTTCAAGGGTCTGAAACCGACCATTGGTGTCCCGGTCGTCATTACCCAGCATATGCCGCCTACCTTTACCCGGATTTTGTCCGAACATATTACCAAGGCAACGGACTGGACCTGCACTGAAGCCGAGGAAGGAGAGGTGCTGAAACCTAATCAGGCCTACATAGCGCCCGGCGATTACCATATGGAAGTCATTGAATCGTCAAATGGGCCTTGCTTAAGGATGAACCAGGATCCGCCAGTTAATTTCTGCCGCCCGGCGGTTGATCCAATGCTAAAAAGCGTGGTCAAAGTGTTCGGGGCCCGAGTTCTGACAGCGATATTGACTGGCATGGGAAACGACGGCCTAGACGGCGGCAAGGTAGTTATTGAAGCCGGTGGCACACTCATCGCCCAGGATGAAGCTTCCAGTGTTGTTTGGGGGATGCCGGGTGCGGTGGCGACGGCTGGTATTTGCAGCGCCATTCTGCCGTTAACTCAACTCGGCGGGCACATTATGAAATTTATCGGGAAGGGTAGCTGATGAATCCGGCGGATTTTGAATTTATCAGCGGCCTGTTGAAGGATCGGTCCGGCCTTGTGCTGACCCCTGATAAGTCCTATTTGCTGGAAAGCCGGTTGATGCCGGTCGCTCGAAAGCACGGTATGCCGGGGCTGGAGGAATTAATCCAGGCCGTACGGGGCGCATCCGAAGGCCCGCTGGTGGTCGATGTGACTGAGGCCATGACCACCAACGAATCCTTCTTTTTCCGCGATACCAAGCCTTTCGATCTGTTTCGTGAGATAATCCTGCCGCCGCTGTTGGAAAGCCGTGCGGCAAAGAAATCCTTCCGTATTTTCTGCGCCGCGGCCTCCAGCGGCCAGGAGCCCTATTCCTTGGCCATTATTCTCAGGGAAGCGGGTGCCAAGCTGGATGGCTGGAAAATCGATATCATTGGCACCGACATTTCCACGGAAATCCTGGATAAGGCCAGGGCCGGCCTGTATTCCCAGTTTGAAGTACAGCGCGGCCTGCCAATTCAGCTGCTGGTTAAATATTTCGAGAAAAAAGACGACCAGTGGCAGATCAGCCAGGATCTGCGCGATATGGTGACCTACAAGGAGTATAACCTGTTGGGGAACCTGTCGCCGCTAGGACAATTCGACGTAGTGTTCTGCCGTAACGTGCTGATTTATTTTGATCGGGAAACCAAAGGCAAGGTGCTGGACAGCATCGCCGGTTTGATGCCCAAAGACGGTACGTTGTTCCTCGGCGGCGCGGAAACCGTGCTCGGCATTTCCGAACGATTCAAACCGATTCCCGATCAACGGGGCATTTACGGGGTTGTTACAAATTAATTGGCGGGTGACGCAGATTTATGCCTTGGCGGCGGCCTTTTGAGGTTCGCCTTCCGGGTCCCTGAGAACATAACCACGGCCCCAGACGGTTTCGATATAATTGTCGCCGCCGGTAGCAGTGGACAATTTCTTTCTCAGTTTGCAGATAAAGACGTCGATGATCTTAAGTTCCGGTTCATCCATGCCGCCATACAAATGATTGAGGAACATATCCTTGGTCAGCGTCGTACCCTTGCGCAGGCTTAACAGTTCCAGAATTCCGTATTCCTTGCCCGTCAGGTGAATGGATTGTCCGTTCACCTCGACCGTGTGGGCATCAAGATTAACGCTTAACTGCCCGGTATTGATGATCGATTGCGCATGCCCGGCCGAGCGCCGGACTATGGCCTGGATACGGGCCATCAATTCGGCCTTGTCGAAAGGCTTGGTCAGATAGTCATCGGCGCCGGTACTCAAGCCCTTGACCTTGTTTTCGGCTTCGCTCAGGCCCGACAAAATTAACACCGGCGTATCCACGCGGCTGTCGCGCAACCGGCGCAGAACCTCAAATCCGTCCATATCCGGGAGCATGATGTCGAGCAAGATGATGTCATATTCATAGAGCTTGCCGATTTCCAGGCCGTCTTCTCCCAAATCGGCGGTATCGACGACCATGCCGGCCGATTCCAGCATCATCTGTATGCTCTGTTGTGTGGTAGGGTCGTCTTCGACAAGAAGGACGCGCATAATGAGGTCCACACGGTTGTTAACGAATTCGTTAACCATATTCCGGGGACGCGCCCGGCGCAAGGCGGCACCGGGATAATGCCGGAAATTGCTGGTTTTTCCTGTGTTTTTAATAAACCTTAAAGGGTCTGTTAGCATACTGGAAATGCCGGTTTTCGCAGGCGGGATTCTCTGACTTTCACCGGCGGCTTGCAAAGGGACATGGGTTGAGCATTTTCGGAACCAATATCGCCAAGGAAGTCGATAGACTTCCCGATCACAAGGTTTACGGCCAGGTTACGGACGTAATCGGCCTTCTGATTGAGGCCGCGGGTGTGCAGGCGACACTTTCCATCGGCGATCATTGCAACATTATTGCCCGCGATGGCCGAAGTGTTCGCTGTGAAGTCATCGGATTTTCCAAAAATCGCGCGCTGCTGATGCCCTTCGGCTCGGTTGGCGGCGTCGGCATGGGGTGCCGGGTTGAAATCAGCGCTTCCGATCCGGTTGTCTATCCCGATCCAAGCTGGTTGGGCCGCGTGATAAACGCTTTCGGCGAGCCGGTGGACGGCAAGGGGCCGTTACCGTCGGGCAAGATCGGTTACCCCATTCACAACACCCCGCCGCCGACCCATGAACGCAAGCGGGTAGGCGGAAAGATTAATCTTGGTGTCCGCGTCATGAACACCTTTCTGACATGCTGCAAGGGTCAGCGGTTGGGTATTTTCGCCGGTTCCGGGGTCGGTAAATCGACGCTGCTGTCGATGATGGCGCGCCACACAAATGCCGAGGTTAGCGTCGTCGGTATGATAGGCGAGCGGTCCCGCGAAGCCCGCGAATTCATCGAAGATCACCTCGGTCCCGAAGGCATGGCCCACAGCGTCGTCATCGTCGCCACCTCCGATGAAAGCCCGCTCATCCGTCGCCAGGCGGCCTATGTTACGATGGCGGTGTCGGAATTTTTCCGCGACCAGAACAATGAAGTGCTGTGCCTGATGGATTCGGTTACCCGTTTCGCTATGGCCCAGCGTGAAATCAGCCTATCCATGGGCGAACCTCCTGCCAGCAAGGGATACACCCCGACGGTGTTCGCCGAATTGCCCAGACTTCTGGAACGGGCCGGACCGGGGGGCAGGGACCAGGGCTCGATCACCGGCCTGTTCACGGTGCTGGTCGAAGGCGACGACCACAATGAACCGGTAGCCGACGCCGTGCGCGGCATTCTTGATGGACATGTGGTGCTGGACCGCGCCATTGCCGAACGTGGACGGTTCCCGCCGGTTAATGTGTTGCGCAGCCTGTCCAGAACCATGCCGGCGTGTAATTCGGCTTCCGAGAACGCCGTTATCAACCGTGCGCGGCAGTTGATCGCCGTTTACGAAGATATGGCAGAATTGATCCGGCTTGGCGCTTACCGCCGTGGCAGCGACCCCATTGTGGACGAGGCGGTGCATTATTATCCGGCGTTGGAAGAATTTTTGGCTCAGGAAATCAGTGAGCACACGGATATCGAAACCTGTTACCAGTTGCTAAATCAGATTCTCGGTATGACCCCTGAAGAACCGTCAGCCGAGGCGGCGGAAGAACCGGCGGCCGAGACGGCGCAAGCCCCGGAGGCTCCCGCGCCAGAAACGGAACCCGCCCCTCCACAAGCGGCTGCGCCTGAACCGGTTGCCCCGGAACCATCGACCCCGGCTCCGATTCCGACGGCTCCGGTCCCGTCTGAACCGGTCGTATCGGAAGCGCCATTGGCGGATGACGCGATGGTGCCCCTGCCGACGCCAAGCTTTCAGACCCTGCCCGAGCCCCCGGGATCGGAAGCACCAGGACCGGAGGCTCCGGTGCAGGAGACGGGGAACGGCGATGCTGATGTTCCGGAGGTGCCGGAGCACGAGACAGAGAACGGCGGCACGGAGAAGCCGAATTCCGCCTTTCCAGATGAACCGCTAGAAACCTAATTCGGGATTTTCCAGACAATGGCCAAGGATCTGCAAACCCTTATTCGCCTTAATGAATGGACCGTCGACGAACGCCGCCGGGAACTGGGCGACGTTCTGGCCTCGTTGGATAGCCTGGAAAACGGGTTGCATCGGTTGCAGGACGAATTGGCGCGCGAGCAACATGCCGTCCAGGCATCGCCCAACGAAGCAGGCTTTTTCTACGGCAACTACGCCGCCGCCGTCATTCAACGCCGCCATCACCTAAACCACGGAATTGCCCAAATGGAAGCGAAAGTCGCCGAAGCGCGGGATCGCTTGGATGAGGCCTATCGGGAATTGAAAAAATTCGAGATCGCTCAGGAAAACCGCGATTTCGAATTGGCCCAGGAAATCGGCCGCCAGGAACAGTCCGAATCGGATGAAATGGGCCTGCAGGTCCACCGCATGAAACACGGGTAGGGGCTAAACGGCCCCAGGGCGTCAGTACATTTCCACACGCGACAACAATGACGGATTGTCCCAACCGGGTTGACGGTCTTCCACCAGGACTTCATGGGCGCCGAGACCAGGATAAGCCCCTTCGGGCGCCGTCGCCGCGACGCAAAACCAGCGGGCTACCAATTGATTGCACAAGTCCCCCAAAACCGTGGTCGCCAGTTGTTCAAGGGTTTGCCATTCCTGGCCCGACAAGGCGGCCAGATAACGTCCGAAAGCATCCGGATTGACGATCAAACGGTCGGGCACGTAGCGGATGGCAAGATGCGCCGGTTTGCCGTGGTCGAATACCTGCAGGGCTCCCTGCAACCCGGTGATGTAATCCAGCATTTCGTCCGGGTTTGGTGAAGTTGTTAACAACTCGCGCCGTTCGTTGATATCCATGTTCTTCAGCGTCCTTAAACCAAAAGGCCGACCGGCTCGTCGGGCATATCGCCACCCGAAATTTCAACAAAATTAGCCGGCGCCGCCTGAAACACGACGCCTCCCTTGAGACCGGTGACGTCGGCGGCTTCCTGGAAAATACCGCGGATGCCATCCTCGATCTTGTCCGAAAGCCGGTTATCCGTGCGCACGATCAGGTCCATGCGTTTATCCCCCTGATGCACCAGTCCGTCCAGTTGAAAGCGGCCCATGCGGGTGAGGTCCAGGTCGATGACGAAGCGGGTGCCTTTTTTGTCGCCCTGTCCCTCGTCATCATCTTCATCGCCGGCCGGGCGTAGCGACAGCCGCAGGGGATTAACCTCTAGTCCGTTATGAAAGGGTACCAAGGTGCTGCGCCATTCGCCGGGGCCTGGGTCACGGGCGATGCGGTCGATCTGTCCGAAATCGTCCTTAAGGCGCGCCAATAAATCCGGTTTAGTCCGTTGCAGGGCGCGGGTCGGCGCATCGCCGAACCAGTTTTGCAGATTGCCGCCCGACAGCGCCATCATGAAAAACAGAATGTTCGCCCCCATGGCCGGGCCGGGCTGTGGCAGCACCGCCTGGATCAATTGCTGGGCGGCAGCCGGATTGGTTTCCCCTAACGTGCGCACGGCATCCTGCAGGGCCGGCCACTGCCGGGTAAGTGTTTCCGGCGAAAGCGTTCCATTGGTTTTGATGCCGCCGGTTGTGTAGGGGACGGGCTGTGTCAGATTGACGATCTCGAATGTCACCTGACTGCCGATGGGCAAAGGCGTGCGCGTTGCTACGGCCAGCGAACCGGCATGGGTCTGGATCACCGGATGACCCGAAGGCGTGGCCGTGCCCGTAACCGTTCCGGTCAGAATACTTCCCGGAGCAGGGGGGCCGCCGCCGGCCTGTGCCGGGGCGACGACGCCGGTCGCAGGCGTTGGTTGAAATGCGGTAATGCGGACCGTAAACCGGGTTCCCGCCAGTAGCCCCTGTTGTCCCGGACTTGGGGTGGTTTGAGCGGGCGCGGGGGATGTCGACCCGGCGCCACTGCGCCCCTGAGGCGTTGTGCCTGTTGGTTGCACGGATTCGGTTGTTGACGGGACTGCCGGGCCGCCCGACGCCGGCGCCTGGCCGGGCAAGGCGGCGGTCTGACCTGTCCCCGCCGTTCCCGGTTGAGCACCGGGCGCTATACTATCGCCGCTCAGGGCTGGGCCGCCTGCCTGGGGCGTCGCGGCATTCAGCAAGGTGGCGGTCAGGTTCGCGCCGATGGTTAAAGGCGCAGGCAACGCTTGTCCCGCCCCGGTGGCGGCCGTCCCGGCTGGACCACCAGCGGGAGCGCCTTGTAACGCTCCCTGGGCAGGGTCGCTGCTCGTAGCCGTGGGAAGGGCTTCGCCGGGCAGGCCGGGTGTAAGCGCCGGCAACAGGCCCAGTGCGCGTAGCGCCGTCAACGGAGGTTCTCCGTTGATCGCGGTAATAAGGAAATGCAGTTGGCCGCCCTTGGACATCAATTGCAATTGCAGGACGCCGTCATTGGGCAATGGCGTTGTGGTTTGCAGGGTCACGCGCCCGTAGGGAGTTTGGATATC
>JADHTD010000151.1 GCA_016776525.1 Rhodospirillales bacterium | reverse complement strand
CAATGTTTCCGGCCGTGGCGTCGGTATGGACGTGGTGCGCACCAATATCGAGAAAATTGGCGGCACCATTGAGCTGAAATCAGAGGAAGGCAAAGGATCGACCTTTACCATTAAGATTCCGCTGACCTTGGCCATCGTTTCGGCGCTGATTGTCGAATGTGCCTCCGAACGCTTCGCCATTCCGCAAATCAGCGTCCTCGAACTGGTGCGGGCATCGTCTCATTCCGAGAATAATATCGAGATGATTAACGATTCGCCGGTGCTCAGGCTTCGCAACCGTTTGTTGCCCCTGGTACACTTGCGCACCCTCCTTAATTTGGAAGAAACGGAAGACGCCGTTACGGCCGCGCCAGATGATGAGCCCCCGGTTTCCGATGGGGATGAAACCGCCATTGAGGCCGTCGTTGAGGCCGCGGATGATGCCGAAGCCGAAGAGGCCGCCGAACCGGATGAAGAATTGTTCATCGTGGTGGCCCAGGTCGGCACCTATTCCTTCGGCATCATTGTCGACCGGGTCTTCGATACCGAAGAAATCGTCGTCAAGCCGGTGGCTCCGATCCTCAGGGATATTTCCTTCTATTCGGGCAATACCATCCTGGGCGACGGCAGCGTCATCATGATCCTCGATCCAAACGGCATTGCCGGCGCCACAGGCCAGGGCGCCGCTCACGATGAGCCGAAGGAAACGGCGGTGCAAAGCCACGAGGAAGAGAAAACATCGATGCTCATCTTCCGCGCCGGTGGTTCGGAACTGAAGGCGGTTCCCTTGGCCCTGGTGGCGCGTCTTGAAGATATTGATTTGTCAGAGACGGAACTCTCGCACGGCCAGCACGTTGTTCAGTACCGTGGGCACCTGATGCCACTTGTTCCGTTTGACTCTTCCCATCAATTCAAGACCGAAGGACGTCAGCCGATCCTCGTCTTCACCGACCGCGAACGGTCCATGGGGCTGGTGGTCGATGAAATCGTCGATATCGTCGAAGACCGCCTTAAGGTGGAACTGACCGCCGATCAGGATGGATTGATCGGCAGCGCCATCATTAGCGGCAAGGCCACGGATGTGATCGATGCCGGTCATTACCTGACCATGGCCTTTGACGATTGGTTCGGCAGTGAAACGACGGATTCACTGACTCTCGACAGCGGCCCTTTGAATATTTTGCTGGTCGATGACAGCCCGTTTTTCCGGAACCTGCTGACGCCGGTTCTGTCGGTTGCCGGATACAAAGTGACGACGGTTGAAAGTGCTGCGTCTGCTTTGGACTTGCGCGAGAAGGGCGCTTCCTTCGATGTCATCATTAGCGACGTTGAAATGCCCGGATTGGACGGTTTTGAATTTGCCGAAGCCGTTCGCGGCGATCCCCGCTGGGAAACGGTGCCGATGATTGCCCTTTCCTCGCATGCCACCGATAAGGATTTCGACCGGGGCCGGGAAGCCGGCTTCAATGATTATGTCGCTAAATCCAACCGCGAGGAATTGGTGCAAACGCTGTCCAACACGGTTGCCGCCGCTACAGGCAATTAGTTTTTTGGTAAGCGGAGGGAATGTACTTTCCCTGGGGTTTTGCTGCAAATAGCCGCTTAGAAGGCAGTTGTCCTTGCATACAATAGGCTATAAAGTTCCTCTGCTTTTGGCCCGTTTCGGGGGCGAAAGACGCAAAGTGGGATGCCGTGTCGACTGCCTGCTCTACGGTTTGGCCGTAAGGCCCTGATAGGAAGAGAACAGTAAAATGAAGTCGTGTCTGATTGTTGATGATTCCAAAGTCATACGTATGGTGGCGAAGAAAATCCTCGAAGAGCTCAAGTTTGAGACCGATGAAGCCGCCGACGGCCAGCAGGCTCTGGATGCCTGTAAAGAAAAAATACCGGATGCCATTCTCTTGGATTGGAATATGCCTGTAATGGATGGGCTTGAGTTCCTTCGAGCGCTGCGTCAGCTGCCCGGGGGAGATGCGCCCGTCGTCGTTTTCTGCACCACTGAGAATGACATCCAGCATATCCAGGAAGCTATTGAAGCCGGAGCCAATGAATACATCATGAAGCCCTTCGATAGCGAAATTATTCAAGCAAAATTCTCTCAAGTGGGTCTTTTGTAATTTCCCAGGAGGGAACTTCAATTGGGCATCAATGCCAGTAAGGGCGCCGACGGAGAAACGCGGAGCCCGAGCACAGATATAATCCGGGTGATGGTGGTTGACGACTCCGCAGTTATTCGCGGTTTTATCGTTCGTATGCTTGAATCCGAACCGGATTTCGAGGTTGTCGCGTCGGTTGGTAATGGCGAGATGGCGGTGAGCAATGCTGCGCGCCATAAAGTCGATGTGATCGTGCTCGATATCGAAATGCCGGTTATGGACGGCCTGACCGCTCTGCCGAAGATTTTTCAGATCGATCCGAACATCAAGGTCATCATGGCGTCGACCTTGACCTTGCGGAACGCTGAAATCAGTTTCCGTGCCATGCAGGCCGGCGCCTCCGACTACATACCGAAGCCGTCCAACGCCCAGGGAATGACCGGCAGCGACGAATTCCGCCGGGAACTGGTTCTGAAAATCAGGAACCTGGGCCAGGCTAAAATCAAGGCCACAGGCGCCACCGTTGCGGCCCCCAAACCAACGGCGGCCGCCACAACGGCACCGGCCGCTGCAAAGGAAGCCGACAAGCCGAAACGCTCCCTGTTGTCGCCGACGGGACCGATCCCGATCCGCAAACCGGGTATTGCCAAGCCGCAGATAATCACTGTCGGAAGTTCCACCGGCGGCCCCCAGGCCCTCTTTGATTTTCTCAAAGGCCTTGATCACTCGATCAAGCTGCCGATCGTCATTACCCAGCATATGCCGGCGACCTTCACCACCATCCTGGCCGAACATATCAGCCGCATGACTCAATGGGAGTGCGCGGAAGCCAAGGACGGCGAGGTTCTCCTGGGGGGGCGCATTTATCTGGCGCCGGGTGATTACCACATGCTGATTGAAAGCAAGGGAGCCCAACAGGTGCTTCGGCTCAACCAGGGGCCGCAGGAAAATTTCTGCCGACCGTCGGTCGATCCCATGTTGCGCAGTGTCGTCGATGTTTTCGGCGGCCATGTGTTTACCGTCATTCTGACCGGTATGGGCAGCGATGGTAAAAAGGGCGGAGAGGTGGTCGTTGAAGCGGGGGGCACGGTGATCGCCCAGGACGAAAAAACCAGTGTGGTGTGGGGGATGCCCGGAGCAGCGGCGGAAGCCGGTATTTGCAGTGCCGTTTTGCCGCTGAATGAATTAGCGCCCTATGTTAACAAATTTCTTGGTAGTGCCTAACCCATGACACCTGAAGATTTCCAATTCATAAGCAAACTCATAAAAGAACGCTCCGGCTTGGTGCTTACCGAGGACAAATCGTATCTGCTTGAAAGCCGCTTGATGCCGGTAGCCCGGAAACGGGGCCTCAAAGGCCTTGAAGAACTTATCTCAACCTTACGGACCCACAAGGAAGAAGCCTTCATCGTCGAAGTGACGGAGGCCATGACCACCAACGAGTCGTTCTTCTTTCGCGACAACAAACCCTTTGACCTGTTCCGCGATCAGGTCATGCCGGAAATGCTGAAGAACAGGGCCACGCAGAAATCCCTCCGGGTCTGGTGTGCGGCCGCTTCCAGCGGCCAGGAACCCTATTCCCTGGCCATCATCCTGAAAGAAATGGCGGCGCAGATGGCGGGCTGGAAAGCGGAAATCATCGGCACCGATATTTCCAAGGACATCCTGAAGAAGGCGCAGGACGGCCTCTATTCCCAGTTCGAAGTGCAACGAGGCATGCCGATCCAGATGCTCATGAAATACTTCGAAAAACAGGACGAACTGTGGGCCATCAAGCCGGAAATCAAGGAGCTGGTCCAATACCGTTTTTATAACCTGCTGGACAGCCTGCTGCCGCTGGGAAAATTCGATGTGGTCTTTTGCCGCAACGTGCTGATTTATTTCGATCAGGAAACCAAAGGCAAGGTGCTCGATCAAATCAGCACCCTGTTGCCGCCGGATGGTGTTTTGTTCCTGGGCGGCGCCGAAACGGTGCTCGGCATTTCCGATAAGTTCAAACCGCTACAGGGCCAGCGCGGCATTTACGGCTTGGCCTGATCTTTTATTTTTCTGGAACTTGACCCCAACCCAACCGCACGCAGATAAGCGGCCGGCCCGGACTGGACCCCAACCCAACCGCACCCGGACTATCTGGAGCGAAGCGACTGGCGAGCTTTCACGGGAGCCTGACCCCAACCGGTGGGGGTCAGGTGCCAACAAATAATCCGGCGCTTGAGGATATCAAATAAACTGATTTGTCAGGCAGAGGCCTTGTCCGATCCTTCTTCCGGATCGCGCAGCACGTATCCCCGGCCCCAGACGGTTTCGATGTAATTCTCGCCGCCGGTGGCGTTGCCGAGTTTCTTGCGCAGCTTGCAGATGAAGACATCGATAATCTTCAGCTCAGGCTCGTCCATGCCGCCGTAAAGGTGGTTGAGGAACATCTCCTTGGTCAGGGTCGTGCCCTTGCGCAGGCTGAGCAGTTCCAGAATGCCGTATTCCTTGCCGGTCAGGTGGATCGGCTGCTCTTCGACCTCGACCGTGCGGGCGTCCAGGTTAACCGCCAATTTGCCGGTGGTGATGATCGACTGGGCATGTCCCTTGGAACGGCGGACAATGGCCTGGATGCGGGCCAGCAATTCGTCCTTGTCGAACGGCTTCGTCAGGTAATCGTCGGCGCCTGTGCCGAGGCCTTTGACCTTGTTTTCGGATTCGGTCAGGCCCGAAAGAATGAGCACCGGCGTTTCCACCTTGGCGTCCCTGAGGCGGCGCAACACTTCCATGCCGTCGATGTCGGGCAGCATAAGATCGAGCACGATAATATCGTAATCGTAGAGCTTGCCGATTTCCAAACCGTCTTCGCCGAGGTCCGTAGTATCAACCACCATACCTTCGGATTTGAGCATCATTTCGACGCTTTGCGCCGTCGCCGGATCGTCTTCGACTAGCAGAACACGCATATCTTGGCCCCATCCGTTCAGGTCCGGCTATTCAAAAACCGGGACATTAACCCTATATGTTAACTATTATTAACCATATTTGGAGGGCATTCATAGTGCAAGTGTTGAAATACCCCCATAGGAGGGCGTTTAAGGGCGTTTCCGGCGCTCTCTTTTACCAAAGATTAAAGTCTGCACGCCCATACTTTGGGCGGGACGGACGCCACCGGCCCGGGTTTTGCCGGGTGGCCTAACGAGGGATTGGGATTGACCATTTCCGCTGACAATATTGTGACCGAAGTCGACCGCCTGCCGGACCACAAGGTTTACGGCCGGGTGTCGGCGATTACCGGCCTTCTGGTCGAAGTCGGCGGCATTCGCGAAGGGCTGTCGATCGGCGATCATTGCCGCATCAATGGCCGCAACAACCGCCACGTCATTTGCGAGGTTGTCGGTTTCCGGGACGGCCGTGCCCTGGTCATGCCCTTCGGCCAGCTGGAGGGCGTTGGCCTTGGCTGCCGGGTCGAAGTCGGCAACACCGATCCGGTGATTTACCCCGATAACCGCTGGCTGGGCCGGGTCATCAATGCCTTCGGAGAACCGATCGACGGTAAAGGCCCCTTGCCGGTCGGGCCGATCTCCTATCCGGTCCGTAATCAGCCGCCTCCGGCCCATGAACGCCAGCGGGTCGGCGGCAAGATCGACCTGGGCGTGCGGGGGATTAACACCTTCCTGACCTGCTGCCGCGGCCAGCGCATGGGTATTTTCTCAGGCTCCGGTGTCGGTAAATCGACCCTGTTGTCGATGATGGCGCGGCATACCGATGCCGAAGTCAGCATTATCGGCCTCATCGGCGAGCGGGGCCGTGAAGCCCGCGAATTCATTGAAGACGACCTCGGACCCGAAGGACTGGCCCGCAGCGTCGTTATCGTCGCCACATCCGACGAACCGCCCCTGGTCCGCCGCCAGGCGGCCTATACCATGGTCACGGTGGCCGAATATTTCCGCAACCACGGCGCCGATGTGCTGTGCCTGATGGACAGCGTCACCCGTTTCGCCATGGCCCAACGGGAAATCAGCCTGTCGGCCGGGGAGCCGCCGGCTTCCAAGGGGTATACACCGAGTGTTTTTTCAGAACTGCCGCAGCTTCTGGAACGGGCCGGTCCGGGCCCGGAAGGCCAGGGCACCATTACCGGCCTCTTTACCGTGCTTGTCGAAGGCGACGACCACAACGAACCGGTGTCGGATGCGGTGCGCGGTATCCTCGACGGCCATATCGTTTTGGACCGGTCGATTGCCGAGCGCGGCCGCTATCCGCCAATTAATGTACTGCGCAGCGTGTCCAGGACCATGCCCGCCTGCAACAGCGATAATGAAAACGATATCGTCAGCCGGGCCCGTAAGTTGATCGCCACCTACGAGGATATGGCCGAATTGATTCGCCTGGGCGCGTACCGGGCCGGCAGTGATCCGGAAATCGATGAGGCCATCCATTACAATCCGGCTCTGGAAGAATTCATCAGTCAGATAAAGACGGATAAAACGGACCTGGCCGATGGCTACCGGCGTTTGGGAGAAATCCTGGGTATCGTCTATGAAGAGCCGGGATCGCCCGCGGCTGCCGCTGGGGATCAGCCGGAAGCGGCGGATATTCAGGCGCCCCTCCTGCCTGTGGAAAACGGCCTGACACCGCAGGCTGCACCGATGCCCGAACCC
>JADHTD010000150.1 GCA_016776525.1 Rhodospirillales bacterium | reverse complement strand
CCACGGCAAATCCTTGTTCTTGCGCACGCCCTGTTCGCGTTCCGCCTTGCTGATGCGGCGAACCTGAACGGTGCCGGTTTTGCCGCCCATCTCAAAACCGCGTTCGTTGATGCGGGAGCGGTAAGCCGTGCCGAAGGGGCTGTTGACCACTTTTTCCATGGCCTCTTTAACGAGGGTGACATGAGCCGGCGACAAACCAAGCGGGGCGCGGCCCGGGGCCGGTTTATCCGGCGTTTCTGCCACCGCCGCCGCGGCAAAAGTCAGGCGGGGCTTGACGGCAAAACCGCCGTTGACCAAGCGCGCAGTCATCACAGCCAGTTGCAGCGGCGTGGAAAGGAGATATCCCTGGCCGATGCCGGTAATCAGGGTTTCCCCGGTCTGCCAGGGAACCCCGACGGCTTTGCGTTTCCATTTGTCGGTCGGCACCAGGCCGGGCTTCTCGCCGGGCAGGCCCAGGTCAAGGGGGCTCCCCATGCCCATCCGGCGGGCCATCTCGCCAATGCGGTCGATACCGCAACGCCGCGCGGTCTCATAGAAAAAGACATCGCAGGACTGCGTGATGGCATCGCTCACTTCGAGGTTGCCATGGCCGCCCCGTTTCCAGCAGTGAAATTCGGCATTACCCAGTTTCATCGATCCCGGACAGAAAACCTTGCTCTCGGGCGTAATCAAGCCGGCTTCCAGGGCGGCAAGGGCCACCACCATCTTGAAGGTAGATCCCGGCGAATACTGGCCGGCGATAGCCTTGTTGGTGAGCGGCGCCTTGGGGTTGGAAATCAGCGTCTTCCATTCGTCCTGACTCAATCCCCGGTTAAAGGCATTGGGATCGAAACTGGGCGTCGAGACCAGGGCCAGCACCTCTCCGTTATGGACATCCATGACAATGGCGGCGGCGCTTTCGTCTTTCAGGCGGTTGCTGACCATCTTTTGCAGTTCGAGGTCGATGGTCATGTTGATCTCGGCGCCCGGTTGGCCTTCCCGACGTGAAAGTTCGCGGATAACCCGGCCGACGGCGTTGACTTCGACTTGGGAGCTGCCGCCGGTGCCGCGCAGGGCCAGGTCATAAACTTTTTCAACGCCGGCTTTGCCGATGCGGAAACCGGGCAATTCGAGCAGGGGATCGCCGGTCGTTTCCTTTTCCGAAACCGCCGCCACATAACCCAGGACATGGGCCAGGTCGGAACCGAAGGGATAGTAGCGGCTTTGACCGACATCGATCATAACGCCCGGCAGGTCCGGCGTGTTGACCTCGATCTGGGAAACCTCCTGCCAGTTCAGGTTTTCACGAAGCGTCACCGGCACGAAACTGCGTTTACGCCTGATATCGCGCAGGATCCGCCGCTTCTCAAAACTGCTGATGGGGATGATATCGCCCAAGGAGGCCAGGGTGGCCTCAACATCATTGGTTTGCTCCGAGATCAGGACAACTTGGTAATTGCGTTGGTTTACGGCCAACGGACGGCCGTAGCGGTCGGCAATGCGTCCGCGGGGCGGTGGCAGCAGCCGCAGGTTGATACGGTTTTCATCGGCCAGCGTCGCATAGCGTTCGGATTCCAGGACCTGCAGGTAATACATGCGCCCGGTAAGACCGGTCAGCAACAGCATCTTGCCCCCGGCCAACAGGGCCGTGCGGCGGTTGAAGAGTTTATGGCGGTCGGAATCCCTATGCATCTCAATCGTACTTTAAAAAAGCCTGCTGCCAGCGCAGGAATAACCAGCCAAAGAACGGATAAAGGCCGACTGTCAGCAGGTATTGGAAAAACAGGGCGCCGGGGTTGATCAGGGTCGCATAATAGGCCGAGAACAAGCACCAGCTGAGCACCGCGGCGCCTGCCGAAACCAAGGTAAAGCCCAGCCAGACGACGGCAAAGGATTTACCGGCGAAAAACTTTTGCTGGTACAGCACCACGGCATAGACGCCCAACAATACGACAGCATTAATGCCGACCGGGGCGCCGGTCAGCACATCCTGTAACAAACCGATGAAAAAGACGGCGTAAACCGGCAACAGCTCAGGCCGGAAAATCCCCCAGTGATAGACCGCCAGCAGCGGCAACAGGGGCGCCACCCGGGCAAACCCCGGCACATGCAAAGGCAGGATGGCGATAAAGACCATAACCAGGGTCAGTCCGAAAGGGGTCAACCGGCGGGCCAGGACATCCATCCGCTGCCAGGTTGTCGGTCTCATCGGGCCGGCGTCTCCTGTTCCGCGGGCGGAGACGGCGTCGGCAGGATACCTTCCAAACCGAAATCAAGAACGCGGACGTATTCAAGCCGGTTGCGGGCAACGAACGGCTGTACGGTGATGCCGGTGTCGGCGACGGAAGCGACAATGCCGACCGGCAGACCCTGCGGGAAGGCGCCGCCGTGGCCGGACGTCACCACCCGGTCGCCGGGGGTGACAGAAGCGCTTTGCGGCAGGTGAATGAGCCGTGGCCGGTTCGAATTGTTACCGGCCAGAATGGCCCGCGCCCGGGTAGATTCGACGATCACCGGAATGCGCGAGTTAAGGTCGGTGATCAACAATACCCGCGAAGCCCGGTTGCCGACACTGGCGATACGCCCGACCAGACCATCGCCGGTCATCACCGCCTGCCCCTTGCCGACGCTGGAACGTTTGCCGGCATTGAGGATCAACGAGTGGGCAAAAGCGCCACCGGTATCGGCGATCACGCGCGAGGTAATGAAACTGGCTTCCGGATCCGGCACGTAATTCAAAATCGCCCGCAGCGAGGTGTTCTCTGCCTCCAACCGGCGGGCCACTGTCTGCCACTGCAACAACAGGGCTTTGTCCTTATTCAGTCTGGCGTTCTCGTCACGGATAGCGGCCAGCTCGCGCACCTCGTCGACAACTATTTTGGTGGACGCGATGGGCCGCGAGACGACATCCAGTATAGGCGCAACCGTATCCGTGACGACGTCGCGGAAACGTTCGACCAAAACCGTATCCGCCTTTCCCAGAATCATCAGGGCAAAGGCGGCGACCACCAACCCGATCAAGGCGAAGCGTTGCGCCAGACTTTTGATCGGCGCTGCCAAACGGGTTATGGGGCGAGGGTAATCCTTCATACCGCTCCCCTTCTTCGTTAATCCCCAGGATTGCTACTGGGGGAGCATGAACCGTAATCTATTAAGATATGCTTTATGGGGCATATTTCAACTTGGAAGATATAAACCGCAGGCAACCGGCCGTAAAACGGCGTCCTTAATACATGGTCGTCAACACGTTGCGCAGTTTCTTCATTTCTTCCAGGGCCCGCCCGGTGCCCAGCACAACACAGCTGAGCGGATCATCGGCGATGGATACCGGCAGGCCGGTGGCATGCCGGAGCACGAAATCCACATTGCCCAGCAGCGCCCCGCCGCCGGTCAGAACGATACCCTTGTCGACGATGTCGGCGGCCAGTTCCGGGGCCGTGTGTTCCAAGGCCACTTTCACCGCCTCGATGATGGCGCCGACCGGTTCGGCCAGGCTTTCCGAGATTTGCCTCTCACTTATCAGCAATTCCTTCGGCACCCCGTTCATCAGATCGCGGCCCTTGATCTCCAAGGTGCTGCCTTCGCCGTCTTCCGGCGGACAGGCGGAACCGATCTCCTCCTTGATGCGTTCGGCGCTGCTTTCACCGACCAGCAGATTATGGTTGCGGCGGATGTAGGCGATGATGGCTTCGTCCATCTTGTCGCCGCCGACGCGTACGGAGCGCGAATAAACGATGCCGCCAAGGCTGAGCACGGCGACCTCTGTGGTGCCGCCGCCGATATCGACGACCATGGAACCGGTCGGTTCGGTCACCGGCAGGCCGGCGCCGATGGCGGCGGCCATCGGTTCCTCGATCAAAAAGACCCGGCGAGCACCAGCGCTTTCCGCCGATTCCTGAATGGCGCGGCGTTCAACGGCAGTCGAACCTGAGGGCACGCAAACGATAACCAGCGGCGAGGCGAAACTGCGCCGGTTGTGAACCTTGCGGATGAAGTACTTGATCATTTCCTCGGCGACTTCGAAATCGGCGATAACGCCGTCCCGCAGCGGCCGGATGGCGCGGATGTTGCCGGGCGTGCGGCCCAGCATCTGCTTGGCTTCTTCACCGACGGCCAACACCTGCTTCTTGCCCTTGACCTCGGCGATAGCCACCACCGACGGCTCGTTGAGGACAATGCCTTTGCCTTTTACGTAGACAAGGGTGTTGGCGGTGCCCAGGTCAATGGCCATATCCGCCGAAAGGAAGCCGAACAGTCGAGAAAACATCTCACCTCACACATGTTTCTGCATCAGGGGAGACTAGAATAATGCCGGATAAGGCCCCCGGCATCCTGGCCCCCTTGATCGTCAATCCCCTTTATAAAAACTCTAACGCCCGGGGACCAGCGCAATTTCCCTTTTTTCGCAGAACAGGTACGATTCCGCAAAGGGGAACGATAGCGGCCAACTCTTTAAATTTTTCATAACAAACGGCCCGATCCCCCCTAACAAAACGGGAGAGCCCTTCAGGGCCCTCCCGCCTGTTTCCAGTCAATTACTCCGGGGTTAAGCCGAAATCGCCGCTGGGGCTGATTTTTCGCGCTTTACCAGAAGCTTGTTGAGGGCCGTCACATAGGCTTTGACGGAGGCCACCATGGTATCGGTATCGGCACCCTGGCCATTCACCGTGCGCCCGTTCTCCTCGAGCCGCACGGTCACTTCGGCCTGGGCATCGGTGCCGTGGGTCACCGCATGCACCTGGTAGAGTTGCAAGCGGGCCTGATGCGGGAACAGTTTCTTGACGCCGTTGAAGGCCGCATCGACCGGGCCGTCACCGGACGACTTGCAACTGAGCGTCTCGCCATCGATCTCCAACTCCATTTCCGCCTTCGGCGGCTGGTGCTTGGTGCCGCAGAGGATTTCCAGGGAGACCAGCCGGATACGGTCGTTGTCCCGCACCACCTCGTCGTCAATCAGGGCCACCAGATCCTCGTCGAAGACCTCTTTCTTTTTGTCGGCCAGATCCTTGAAGCGCAGGAAGGCGTCGTTGAGCGCGTTATCGCCCAAATCATAGCCCAGTTCTTTGATCTTCTCGGCAAAGGCATGCCGTCCGGAATGCTTACCCATGACCAGGGTGGACTGGGTGAGGCCGACCGATTCCGGGGTCATGATCTCATAGGTTCCGGCATGTTTCAGCATGCCGTCCTGGTGAATCCCCGATTCGTGGGCGAAGGCATTGGCGCCGACGATGGCCTTGTTGGGCTGCACCGTGAAACCGGTAACGCCGGAAACCAGGCGCGAAGCCTTCATGATGTTCTCGGTGGCAACACCGGTGCTGTAAGGCATACGGTCTTGGCGGGTCTTGATGCCCATCACCACTTCTTCCATGGCGGCGTTGCCGGCCCGTTCGCCGAGGCCGTTAATGGTGCATTCGATCTGCCTTGCACCAACCTGGACGGCAGCCAGGGAATTGGCCACGGCCAAGCCCAGGTCGTTATGGCAGTGGACCGAGATAATCGCCTTGTCGATGTTGGGCACCCGGTTAAACAGCATTGAGATCAGGTCGGCGAATTCGTCCGGCACCGCATAGCCGACCGTGTCGGGGATGTTGATGGTGCCGGCCCCGGCCTTGATGGCCGCCTCCACGCAACGGCAGAGGAAATCATGCTCGGTGCGCGAGCCGTCTTCCGCCGACCATTCGACGTCATCGACGAAATTGCGGGCATGCGTCACGCTATCGATGACCATGTCGTAAACGGCGTCCGGTTCCATCTGCAATTTGTATTTCATATGCAGCGGACTGGTCGACAGGAAGGTGTGGATGCGTTGGCGCTCGGCCGGCTTGATGGCCTCGGCGCAGCGTTCGATATCGCCGTGGCTGGCCCGGGCCAGCCCGCAGACGGTCGAATTTTTCACCACCTTGGCAATTTCGTTGACGGCTTCAAAGTCACCGTTAGACGCAATCGGAAACCCGGCCTCGATGACATCGACGCCCATTTCCTCGAGCACGCTGGCGATGCGGAGCTTCTCGTCCAGGTTCATGGAAGCGCCCGGCGACTGTTCGCCGTCACGCAAGGTTGTATCGAATATGACAACTCGGTTTGAATCGGTTGTACTGCTCATGGTCTTATTCCTTCGTCAATCAGGTGTTGCGGATGTGCGTGGTTCTCTCGCTTCCCCTGAACGCCGGGTCCCTAAAAAAATGTTTATTTATCTTATAGGGACTTTAGTGGCGGGCGCTCAGGGGCACCTAAGTCGAAGGTCGCCCTCAAGGAGCAGCAGGTCGGGCAGCAGGATGGCGTGCGCAGAGGCGGAGACACGGGCCAACCGGTCCGTCCTCAAATCCTCAAAAATGCGGCGCTCGTCTATCACTTTTGCTGCCTACTCTTCACTTGCAGGGGACTCTCCGCCAACTGGGATCATCCCATGTCATGGTTAACAAAGGTCTAAGCCCTTGCAAGGGCCATAAAGACTGATCCAGAGATCGATTGTCAATAGGAAATGGGGTCAACGGCCACACAATTGCTTGATCGGGGTTATTTAACAGATGTTCTTCAAGGGGGGCTTTGCCGGATAACCGTTTCGGCGGCCGGAGGCCTCCCGTCGGGTCTTATGGGGCCGTCAATTACAGTCTATAATTTTGCCAGGTGAAACTATTTAATAGAAATAGTGAAAAATTCATTTTTTTGTATTGTCAGTTGAAATCACTTCTACATATTATAATTTTTGGGCCTTCCCTGTCCTTACATCAGGGTAGTGAGGAAGCATGATAAATCTAGCAATTGTCGGGTTGGGATATTGG
>JADHTD010000149.1 GCA_016776525.1 Rhodospirillales bacterium | reverse complement strand
GGTTCCGGGGGCTGCTCATCAGACGGTTCATCGGTGTCGTCGGAAGCAGCAACGGCGGCCGCCACTGCTTCTGTCCCTTCGGGAACGGACGGGGCCTGCAACAGGTCTTCACCGGCCCCCGTCACGGGGGGCGCCGTATAGTCGCCATCGACGACCTTGATGGTCCCGCCGGGATCGGTTTCCGCATCCCCGGCTTCGGTCTGGAAATCCGTCAGGTTGGAAGCACCCTCTTCGGTGATCGATTGCAGGCCGTAATCGTTCTCGCCCGCCTGGGTCAGCGGCAGATGGAACAACGGCAGGGCAAAGGCTTCGATGACGTCGCTTCCGGCGATGGTCTCAACAGCGGTCGGCGGGCTTTCAAAGGAGCCGACCGTGGTCGCCTGGTAGGCCTGGTTGAGGACCGCCAGCCCGGCGTTGTTCTTGACCACCACCTCGCCGACGAAACCGCCGGCTTCTTCCATGAGCACCACGTTGAGATTCTGACCGTCGCTTATATCGAGGCCCAGTTGCGTGCCGCGGATGCCGATGGTCGCCACCGGCGTTTCCACGGTCATGCTGTTGACGTCGGTTTTGGCAACCTCGCCGCTGACGAAAGTGAACAGGCCCTTGACCACGGACAGGGTCAACGTGCCGGTTTCGGTGCCGGGGTCGTAGACCATTTCGTCCAACACCATGCGTCCCCCGGAACCCATGGCGAAAGTGGTCTGGTCGGCCAGCACGATGCCGATGGCCCCATCGTCGGCGGTTGCCAGGACATCGCCCTGGAACAGCGGGTCACCCACCTGCAAGTCGAGGCGGCTGCCGTCGGCGCGGATGACGGTGGCCGTACCGCTCAGTTTTTCCACCTGTCCGATGGCTTGGGCCGCCGGGCCGTCGACCGCCGCATCGGCCATTGCGGCGGGGGCCAGGGGACCGGCCAGCCGCGTTGCCAAGTCGCCTGAAACCTGGGCGCCGTCCGGGGTTATCAGTTTCGGCGGCGGCTCGGCTTCAAAGTAATCGCGGACGACGACTTGTGAGCCATCGGCTGCGGTCAGCACCAGATCGGGTCCGGCGCTGGAAAATTCAGCATCGGCCAGGATAAAACCGGCCGGCAGCATGGTGACGCCGTCGCCGCCGCTTTCCAGAACCGTTGTGTCCGGACCGCTGTCCGGGGGTTGTCCTTGATCGTCAATGGCCGCCATAACACTCTCCATCGGCTTCTGAAGGGTCCGGAGCACCAAGATTATAATTCAACGCATTTTTTATGTCTTATTAATGGCAATAACCGTAAACAAATCCCGTTATTTCCGTTCAAGAGGCCGCTATAAGCGGTAAAAATACCTCTCTATAGGAGATAAGCCTGTATTTTGAGAGGTCAAACACCTCTTAACGGAATCCCCCGAAGCCTTTACAATCGCCGGACAGGTGACCATAAACACCTGAGACTCAAGCAAATCCCGAGCGGACCGTATGTCCGCGACGACGAATTTGCGTTCGGAAAGTGAACTTGGAGACTTCCCGCGTGGACGCACTGAAGACCGTACTTGTTCCCATTAACCCGGCCGGTTGGCCGTTCATCGGCCTGTTCGCCGCCGGGGCCCTGGCCCTGGCCTATTTCGTCGGTGAGCCTTTGGGCTGGGCCGGGGCGGTACTGACCGCCTGGTGCGCCTATTTCTTCCGCGACCCGGAACGGGTGACGCCGACCCGCGACGGCCTCATTATCAGCCCCGCCGACGGCGTCGTGCAGAAAATCGACAGCGCCCCCCCGCCGCCGGAACTGGGCATGGGCGACGAGGCCCGGCCCAGGGTCTGCGTCTTTATGAACGTCTTCAACGTGCATGTGAACCGGGTGCCCTGCGACGGCACCATCAAATCGCTCAATTACCGCCCGGGCCGCTTCTTCAATGCTTCGCTGGACAAAGCCAGCGAATTCAACGAACGCCAAAGCATCTGCCTGTCGACGGCCCAGGGCCAGGATATCGCCTTCGTGCAGATCGCCGGACTGGTGGCGCGGCGCATTATCTGCGACCTGAGCGAGGGCCAGCCGGTGAAGGCCGGCGAACGCTTCGGGCTTATCCGGTTCGGCAGCCGGGTCGATGTCTATTTGCCGGAAGGCGTCGTGCCGCTGGTCTGTGTCGGCCAGCAGGCGGTCGCCGGAGAAACCGTCTTGGCCGACGTCCGCGCCCAGGAACCGGAACGCATAGGGGAGACCCGCTGATGGAAAACACGCAACGGCCCCGGCCCGACTGGA
The DNA here is from genome assembly GCA_016776525.1 of Rhodospirillales bacterium. GTDB lineage: Bacteria > Pseudomonadota > Alphaproteobacteria > Rhodospirillales > JADHTD01 > JADHTD01. The sequence continues at coordinate 4,559 of JADHTD010000149.1, read as the reverse complement.
TGCACTTCAACAAGCTGATCCCCAACATCCTGACCATCCTGGCGCTGTGCGCCGGTATGACCGGCATCCGCCTGGCCCTGCTCGACCGCTGGGAACATGCCGTGCTGGCGCTGCTGGTAGCCGCCATCCTGGATGCCTTGGACGGGCGCATCGCGCGCATTCTCAAAGGCTCCAGCAAGTTCGGCGCGGAACTGGACTCGCTGTCCGATTTCATCTGTTTCGGGGTGGCCCCGGCCTTGATCCTCTATCTCTGGACCATGCAGAGTTTCGGCCGTTTCGGCTGGATGCTGGCCTTGCTGTTCAGTATTTGCAGCGCCCTTCGGCTGGCCCGCTTCAACACCGCCCTGGATGACGAAGACAAACCGGCCTGGACCCGCAATTTCTTTACCGGTTCACCGGCCCCGGCCTCGGCGGGTTTGGTTTGCCTGCCGATGATCCTCTATTTCCAGACCGAAATCGGTTTCTTCAGGGAACCGTTCCTGGTCGCCCTGTTCATGATTTCCGTCGCCGCCCTCATGGTCAGCCCGGTCCCCACCTATTCATTCAAGAGGATCAAGGTCGCCCACAACTGGTTCCTGCCGTCGATGATCATTGCGGCGGTGGTTGTCGTCGCCCTGGTCAGCGCCCCGTGGACGACGTTGTCGGTGGTGCTGATTACCTATATCTGCACCATCCCCTTTTCCATCCGCGCCTACCAACGCCACGAGACAGAACAAGGTTCCGGCAAGGTCGATATCGATGCCGATGACGGCACCATCGTTTCCGGTGTTTTCAAGCAGAACGACGACGATAAATAGAGCAATTCAGGCTCACATTCGTTTACCCAAATTGCTCTGTTTTTAATAATCCTCAAGCGCCGGTTTGTTTGTTGAGACTCGACCCCCCACCGGTTGGGATCAAGCTCCCGTAACTATTCCGCCGCCTCCAACCTCGCCAACTGACGGTGGTCCAGCCAGGCTGCGATGTTGGCCCTGAGCATTAGTGCCGACGGCGTCACCACCAGGGTCAGGACGGTGGCGAAACCCAGCCCGAAAACAATGACCGTCGACAGTTGCGACCACCACTGCATGGCCGGGGCGCCGACCGTCACTTCGCGGGTCAGGAAATCGATGTTTACCCCCATAACCATCGGCATCAGGCCGAGGATGGTGGTCACCGTGGTCAGCAGCACCGGCCTGAGACGCTGGGCGCCGGTCCGGAGGATGGCTTCCAGGGGCGATTCCAGGGTGCTCACCAGCCGGTCGTAGGTATCGATCAGCACAATGTTGTTGTTGACCACGATACCGGCCAGGGCGATGACCCCGATGCCGGCCATGACGATCCCGAACGGCTGGCCGGTGATGAGCAGGCCGATAAAGACGCCGATGGTCGACATGATGACGGCGGTGAGGATCAGGAAGGCCGAATAAAAGCGGTTGAACTGGGTGACCAGGATAATGGCCATGATAAACAAGGCGACGCCGAAGGCTTTGACCAGGAAGGCCTCAGCCTTTTTCTGTTCCTCGTCTTCCCCCTTGAAGGCGTACTCAATCCCCGGGTCCAGCGGATTTTCCTGCAACCAGGCGGTGATCTTCTTGACCATGACATCGGGCAGCACGCCCTCCGCCACATCGGCCTTGATGGTCATTTGCCGCTTGCCGTCGCTGCGTTTCAGGGTGCCGACGCTGGGCTTGGCCACGCGGGTGACGAAGTTGCTGATCGGCACCTGGCCTTCGTCGGTGTTAACGCGGATGTTGTCCAACTGGGCGATGTTGCGGTAGGCCTTCGGATAGCGGGCCCGGATTTCAACTTCGTCATCGGTATCGTCGGGACGGAACTCACCCAGTTTGATGCCGGTGGAAACCAACTGTACGGACTGGCCGACCTTGTTGACATCGACGTTGAACTTGGCGGCCTGCGCCCGGTCGACGACCAGTTCCCATTCGATCCCCGGCAGGGGCCGCGAATCCTCAATGTTGGTCAGGCCCGGCAGGCCCTCAAAGAGTTGTCTGAGACGGGCAATAGCCGGCCCCAGCAGTTCCGGTTGCCGCGACGACAACTGCACCTGCACCGGTTTGCCGACCGGCGGTCCGCCTTCCAGTTTACGGGCATCGACGTAGATACCGGCCAGGTCCTTGGTGCGCTCGGTAACCTCGGCGAGAATTTCACTGGCCTTTCGGCGGTCCTGCCAATCCAGGAATTCCACCGAAATGGTGCCGATAATGTCTTCGGCCTCGTCCTGTTGGCGGTCGCCGCCAGTGCGCGTGTAGGCCGTCTCGATCCCCTTGGTGCCCAGCACCCGGCTTTCCACTTCCTTGACCAGGGCGTCTTTCTCGTGGATCGACAGGTTGCCGCGGGCCCGGATTTCCAGCTTGGCCAGGGTCGGTTCGACATCGGGAAAAAACTCGACGCCCTTGCCGAAGGTGGCATAGGTGAACTGCACGCCGACCAGCAGGAACACGGCCAGAGCCAAAATCTTGGCCGGATGCCTGAGGGCCCCCTTTAGGACATGGATATAGAACCCGGTGAAGCCGCCGGTCAGTTCCGGGTCTCCCAATTCACCGCCGGCCAGGGCCTGCATGGTGTCGGCCTTGACGGCGCCGCCGGGCCGCCCGACATAGGCGCCGAGCGTCGGGATGAAAATCAAGGCCATCATCAGCGATGCCGACAGCGTCGCGATCAGGGTCAACGGCAGGAATTTCATGAACTCCCCGACCACGCCCGGCCAGAACATCAACGGCAGGAAGGCGGCCAGGGTGGTCGCCGTCGATGCGATGATCGGCCAGGCCATACGCTTGGCGGCCAGGGAATAGGCGCGGCGGCGGTGTTCGCCTTCGGTCATTTTGCGGTCGGCGTATTCGGTGACCACGATGGCCCCGTCGACCAGCATGCCGACAGCCAGAATGAGGGAAAACAGCACAACGATATTGACCGTCAACCCAAGCGCCGAAATAACCAGGATACCGGTCAGGAAGGACCCCGGGATGGCCAGTCCGACCAGCCCCGCCGTGCGCACGCCGAGGGTCGCGACAACCACCACCATGACCAGCAGGATGGCGGCAATGACATTGTTTTGCAGGTCGGCCAGCATGGTGCGGATGTCGTCGGACTTGTCCTGGGTAAAGGAAATCTGGACGCTGTCGCGCAGGGCCTTGGGCCAGGCGGCGCGTTCTTCCTCGACGATGGCGCGCACCTGCTCGATGGTTTCAATGATGTTTTCACCGGTCCGCTTGGAGACTTCCAGGGCCAAGGCCGAGCGGCCGTTGACCCGGGCGAAGCTTTCCGGATCCTTGAAGGTGCGCCGGACATCGGCAATGTCGCTGAGATGGACGACGGCATCGCCGTCCACCTTGACCGGCAGGTTGCGGATGTCCTGGGCGGTCTCAAAGAGGCCCGGCACCTTCAGGGAAAAGCGGCCCTTGCCGGTGTCCTGAGAACCGGCGGCAACCAGTAAGTTGCTGGAGCCGACCACACCGATGGCCTGCGAAGCGGTCAGGCCATAGCTTTCCAGGCGCACCGGGTCGATCAGCACTTCCACCAATTCGTCCCGGTCGCCGGCGATTTTCGCTTCGAGAACCGTCGATATGCCTTCGATGGCGTCTTGCAGGTCTTCGGCCAGACGCAGCAGGGTGCGTTCCGGCAGTTCACCGGCCAGGGTCACCAGAATGACCGGAAAGAGGCCGATGTTGACCTCGTGCACGGTCGGCTCGTCGGAATCGTCGGGCAGTTCCGGTTTTGCCAGGTCAACCTTTTCGCGGACGTCGTCGAGGGCGGCGTCGGCATCGAAACCGGCTTCGAATTCGAGGGTGACGCTGGCCCCGCCCTGGCGGCCGACGGCGGTCATTTCCTTGACCCCTTCGATGGTCCGCAGTTCCTGTTCCAGGGGCCTGACCAGAAGCCGTTCGGCGTCTTCCGGCGAAATGCCGTCATGGTTGATCAGCACATAGATAATCGGAATGTTGATGTCCGGATCGGATTCCTTGGGAATTTCAATATAGGCGACAGTGCCGGCGATAAGGATCAGCAGCAGGGTCGCCAGTACCGTCCGCGAATGGCTGAAGGCGGAATCAATGAGTCCCCTCATTGCTTTGCTCCCGCCTTTTCCTCGACCGGCTTGACGACCTGACCGATGCGGACGAATTCCTGACCGATGGTGATCAGGGTGAGGCTTTCCGGCAATCCTCCGAGCCAGACGCCGCCCGGTTCGTCGGCCACCACGGTGGCCTTGTGGAAGAGCACACGGCCGTCGGCATCGACCGCCTTGACGCCGACGACGCCGTCATCGGACAAGGTCAGGATGGCCGGTGTTACCCGGTGCGCCCGGACGCTCCCGGTTTCCAGGCGCAGTTCCGTGGTCAGGCCTTCGCCGAGCCTGCCGTTGGCGTTATCGACGGTGACCTCAATACGAAAGGTGCGGGCCGTGTTGGAACTGACCTTGGACACATAGGAGACGACGCCGGTGGTTTCTCCGCCGCCGACAAAACGGACCCCGACCGGCTGGTCGATGCGGATGCGGTCGATATCGCGCTCGGCGATTTCACCGGTCACCAGCAACGGTTCCAGGTCAACGACCTTGGCCA
>JADHTD010000148.1 GCA_016776525.1 Rhodospirillales bacterium | reverse complement strand
CATCGGCCCTTCCATCATCACGGCGCGCCGGAAATTCTCTTCCAACAGGCTGCCCAGGACGATGCCGAGGACGATGGGCGCCACCGGATAACCGTAGCGCTTGAAGATCCAGCCGATGACGCCGAAGGCGAAGCAGGCGCCGACGTCGAAGAAGGAACTGCGGACAGCGTAGCTGCCGATCAGGGCAATGGCCAGGATCATCGGATAGAGCACGCTGGCCGGGACTTCGACCACTTTGGCGAAATATTTCACACCGAATATACCCAGCACCAGCATCACCGCGTTGGCGATGATCAGGCTGGCGAAAATACCGTAAACGATTTCCGGGTTGGTCTCGAATAAAAGCGGCCCGGGCGTGATGTCGTGCAGTTGCAGGGCGCCGATGAGAACGGCATCGGTGGCGCTGCCGGGAATACCCAGCGCCAGCAGCGGGATCAGGGCGCCGCCCACCGAACTGCTGTTGGCGGCTTCCGAAGCGGCAACCCCATCCATGGCCCCTTTACCGAAGGTTTCCGGCTCCTTGCTGGAGCGCTGGGCGATGTTGTAGCTGATGAAGGAGGCGATGGTGGCGCCGGCGCCGGGAAAGATGCCGATGATGGTGCCGAGGACCGATGAGCGGACAATGGTGTACTTGGTTTTCCAGGATTCCTTCAAGGATGGGAAGTTTCCGGAAACCTTGTCGACGACGGTCGAACCGAATTGACCGGCCTCAAAGGCGGTAAAGACAACGCTGAGGGCGAACAGGCCGATGAGGGCCGGTATCAGGCTGAAACCGTCGTAGAGCTGATCAATGCCGAAGGAATAGCGCGAAACCCCGGAAATGGGATCGAGGCCGACGGTATTGATGATCAGGCCGAAGAGTACGGCGACCATGGCTTTCGACACGTTGCCGCTGCCCAGGGACCCCACCGTCGTCAGGCCGAAGATGGCCAAGGCGAAATAGTCCGCCGGGTGGAAGCTGATGGCCAGTTTGGCCAGGGGAACGGCAAAAACGATGAGGATAATGACGCCGAAAATGCCGCCGATGGTGGAAGCGATCAGGGACATGCCGAGTCCCTTGCCGGCCTCTCCCTTGAGGGTCATGGGATAGCCGTCGATGGCGGTCGCCGCCGCCGCCGGTGTGCCGGGCGTATTGATCAAAACGGCGGTAATCGAGCCCCCGTAATTTGATGAAATATAGATCGATACCAGAAGGACCACAGCCAGGGCCGGCGACATGGTATAGCTGAAGGGAACCAGCAGGGCGACGCCCGTCGAGGGCGACAGGCCGGGCATGGCCCCGACCATAATGCCGATCACAACGCCGCAGACGATTATCAACAACGGTTTCCAGCCCAAAAGCGTGCCAAAACCGAAAAGGAGACTGTCTATAAGGTCCATTTTTTTTATCTCCAGGGCGAGAGTGGCTCAACCCAAGACTATTTTTTCCCAATATCGTTCAATCATCAATGGCGAAGGTCCGGTGCAGGTAGTCGAGTTTACTCTTGATTTGCTTGTTATAGGTCTTGTTGGCCGTTGTTTCCTTGAGGCTTTTCCACAGATCGCTTTTGGCCGACAGACTTTCAGAAAGCTGCCATTTATAGGTGAATGTCCGGCCGCTGAGGCTGTCCAGAGCTTTTGAGCGTTCTTCGCCAAGCCAGTCCCGGTCGATAGTGCCGAGCACTTCCGGCGTGATCGATGTCCGGGAAATTTCCGCATAATAAAGAACTTTCGATTCCTGAGGTTTCGACAGGAAGGTTTGTTTGCGGACGGCGGCGCGGAATTTTGACGCCGACTTGAAGGTTTGGCTTTCTAGGTCCTTAAGGTCTTCCGCCGGCAGCCCCAACTTGACGGCCTTGTCCATGGCGGCGGGCATCAGGGAGTAATGGACCTCGCGGTAGACCTGTTGGTTAAACACGTTCTGTAGGAAGAAAAGGGCCACGAAACAGACCACGGCGGAGATGATCGGCGTCGTCACCCAACCGGCGCCAATGCTGCCGAGAATCTTCCATTGGATGTTCTTGCCGCCCTTGAGCAACCCGATGCCGATGACGGCGCCGACCACGGCCTGTGAACTGGAAACGGGAACCAGGGGAATGGTCGGCAGCCCGCCGCTGGCCAGCAAGTGTTCGAGCCCTTCAGAGGCGAACAGGAACAGCACGATGGAATGGGCGATAACCACCACCCAGGCGGCCACCGGCGACAGCGGCATGAGGCCGTCGCCGACCGTCAGCATGACCTTCTTCGAATAGGTGAAAACGCCGACGCCGATGGCAACGGCGCCGATTAAAAACAGTTGCTGGATGCCGGTAAAGGTCAGCATGCCGGCGATGTTAAAATCGGTAAAAGGCGAAACCGGAACAAAGACACCCATGACGTTGGCGATATTGTTGGCGCCAAGACTGTAGGATCCGAAAGCACCGGCAAATATGAGGGCGGCGCGGGTGTAGGCATCCAGGCGGAGCAGGTGGAATTTGGCCCGCTTTAAAAATATCCGGGTCAGTTTATAAAGGGGGGCGGCAATTAAACCGGCCAACAGCGGGCAGGCGACCCAGGTGCCGAGAATCTTAAACAGGGCGTTGGTGTCGGTAATCGAGCCACTGAACAGGTTCCAGCCGATAATGGCGCCGACGATGGCCTGACTGGTGGAAACGGGCAGGCCCAGGCGGGTCATCCAATAAACGGTCAGTGCGGCGGAAAAAGCGGCCATGAAGGACCCGGCCAGGGCGTTCACTGAGCCCAGTTTGCCCAGCGTATGGGCGGCGCCGGAACCGCTGAGAACGGCACCGAGGACAACAAAAATACTACAGACGACGGCGGCCGTGGTGAATTGAACCATGCGGGTGCCGACGGCCGTGCCGAAGACGTTGGCCGCATCATTGGCGCCCAGCGACCAGCCCAGGAAAAGCCCGCTGGTCAGGAACAGGAGGACGACGACATCCATCGGTTAGATGCTGCGCTTAATGGTAAAAATAGCCAGGGAGTCGGCGATATCTTCGGCCTCGTTGGCCAATTCATCGATGCGTTCGACGAAATAGCGAAGGTGGATCTTTTCGACTTTCGGCAGGTCCGACCGGAAGGCCTTTGTTTTCAGCTTGGTGCTGATCTTGTCGGCCTCGGTTTCATAGAACATGACCTTCGAATTGTGATCGCGTACCGCTTCGATGTTTCTGAAAAAGGCCCTCGCCGACATCACTACCGTATCGACGCAGGTCACCACGGTTTCCGTCAGATCCATGAAATCCTTGTGATATTCGGGGGGAATATCGGGAACCTCGATGGTGAAACGGTAACAGTTGGCCTGGATGATGTTGATCAGGTTGTCGAGGTCTTCCAACAGTTTCAGCACATCAGCCCTCAGGTCCGGAATCAGGGTCTGCTCGTAAAGCTGGGTCTCGATGATACGGCGCAGGTTGTCGCCGTGGGTCTCGATTTCGTTGGACTGCTTGGTGGAGGCGGCGAATTCGTCACTGGCGCCTTGTTCCAGGTAAATCTTGATGGCTCTCTGGAAAATAAGGCCGGCTTCCGTAATGCAATCAAGGAATTCGTCGATCTGTCCTTCGAGAATCCGTGTTTTCCTGAAAAGTGCAGGGCTCTTTGACACTGCATTTCTCCCTTGTATCGTTGTGTTGAAACAGGGGTGTTCAAAAAAAATTAAAGCCGTCTGAGCAGCCTTGACCATCCATCGGATGGCTTTTTGAAGAGGAAAGGGGCGGCCCAAAACATTGGCCGGAATCCTTCCATATCCTGCTTCTATATATGAGGCTTAGATAAGTTCTAACCTTTGATAGAAAAGGATAAATTTCTCACAGGGCCCTGTCAATTATTAAATTGATAAATTATATAATTTATAATTATAAAGGGAGGGGATTACAGGCCCGGTCCTCAGTGCCAGCAACCTCATAAAGAGCCCAAATAATAATAATTTCGTTGCTGCTCGCTTCGTTCTGTAATTTCTATATATTATTATTTATAATTAAGGTGTTCAGCGAACATGGACATTATCCTATTTTCCAACGGTACCTTTAATGGCAAAGAAACAAAAGACTGCGTCTTTTCAACCGCTGTATTTCCAGATCAAGGAAATGATCGTCGAGCGTGTTAAGTCCGGCGAATGGAAAGAGGGCGAACCCCTGCCGAGCGAATTCGAATTTGCCCGTTTATACAATGTCAGCCAGGGAACCGTCCGCAAGGCGATTGCGGAAATGGCCGATGAAAAGCTCGTCGTCCGGTTTCGGGGGAAGGGTACTTTTGTCGCCACCCATACCAATGAGCGCGAACATTCGCATTTTTTCCACATCGTCGGCAACGATTGCGTCAAGAGGCTTCCCGGAACACGGATGCTGACTTGCTACCGGCAAAAGGCGACCAAGGATATACAAGCCCACCTGGACCTGGCGGCGGGAGCCCCGGTCGTTGTTCTCGAACGGCTGCGGATCGTTGACGATAAACCGATCATTTTCGAAACCATCACTGTTTCCGAAAAGCGGTTTCCCGGCCTGTGTTCGTTGCTTGAAGATCAATTGCCGAACGAGTTGTATCCTCTTTACGAATCAAAATACAAAACCCGTGTTATCCGGGCCGAGGAATGTATCCGTTCGATAACGGCCAATGAAAGAGAGGCGGAAGCCCTGGGCATTGAGGTCGGCATGCCGCTCCTTGAGATCGACCGAGTGGCCATTTCGATCAACGACAAACCTGTGGAATGGCGCCGCAGCCATTGCTTTACGCAGGATTATCACTACCAGAATTCTCTCAGTTAATGGGCTTTCCTGCCAACAAGGGTTAGGACTGGCGTTTTCCGTTCGGGGCCGGCCTCGACGGCCTGTGGACAGACGCGCATACCCGGATCGATGAAAGCCGGGCGGCTCTGTGGAAAGCGGTGGTATTTAGCCCAGAAACGGCTGTAGAAGGGGGCCGATGGGCAGGGGGATAAAGAGAAATTTAGCGAAAACAACGTAAGAAAAAATAAGCCAGCCAATGGAAACGGTGAAAATCACCACATGATTCCGATAAGTCAGCACATACATGGACCCGACCAGGAATATGAATGAACTGAGGAAATAACCGACGGGCTCGATCGCCGCCAGATAGACGGCAAGCCAACCAACAAAAAGGATAACAAAGCCGATCTTACCCGGAACCGGGTCTGGTTTCCCCTTGCCGAAAAAGGCCTGAACGATCAGGGAAATGCAGAAAACGGACGAAAAGCCAATCCAGAGGTAGGGAACGGCGGCCGGGCCGACATCCTCGCCCGTCGGAAAATCCAGGGATTGCACGAAAAGAACAGCGACCAGCGTCAGGATGATCAGCGGCAGCAGGAGGTTGCCGATATGGCTCTCTTTGACGGTGTCGGCGGCGGTCGGGGTCATGTCCAAGCCCTTTATAACGGGGTGGAGGTTGTAAATTTGATCGGTAGTCCCAATCGGCTGCGGGCCTTGAGGCCCGCAGCCGATGCGGAACAATAGTATACTCAGGACGATCCTATTTCAAAATGCCGGCATCCTTGGCCCACATTTTAACCTCGGCCATGTCCTTTTTGATGATGCTCAGGAATTTGTCATGGGTATAGAGCACCGGGTCGATGCTTGATTTCTTCACATGTGCGACCCATTCGGGATCGGTGCTGACCTTCTTGAACAAATCATTCCAGAATTTACGGACATTGCCGGGAATGCCGGCTTTGATGGCAAAACCCCGCCACATGATTTCTTTGCTGAGACCCTTGACGCCCAGCTCATCGAAAGTCGGCGCATCCGGGAAAGCCGCAAGGCGTTCGCTTCGCGCCAGGGCGGCAACCTTCAGCTTCGGTTGGCCGATGGTGTCCCGCGGGTTGCCGACATAGGCGATGCCGCGGCCGCCGAGCAATTCGATAATGGCCTTCTTGCCGCCTTTGAAGGGGATGTATTTGGCGGTAATGCCGGCCGCTTTCCAGGTCTTCATGGCCATTACATGGTCAAGGCCGCCGGCCGCCGGGCCGACCCAAATCTGTTTCTTGCCGGCCGCCGCTTTGGCTTTGGCGTCGGCGACAACCTGGGCCCAGGTATTCACCGGAAGTTCTTTATTGGTGATGATCGCTTCCGGGTCCGATTGGTTCATGGCCAGCCATATGAAACTTTCGACTTTGACGTCGCTTTTCGCGGTAACGACTTTGAAGACCTGGGATTTGGTCGTTGCCATCAACAGATAACCGTCGGCAGGCTGCGACAGCACGTGCTTCATGGCTACCAGACCGCCGGCGCCGGTTTTGTTTTTAACGACAAACTTGGCGCCGGTAAGGCGTTCGGCAATCAAGGCGAACTTGCGCGAATCAACATCCGCCGCGCCGCCCGGTTTCATATAAGCCAAAATGGTGATGGGTTTATCCGGAAATGCCTGCACGGCCTTTACCGAACCGGCCATGGCTACGCCGGCCATAACCAGTGAGATCGTCAGTAAACGCAAAGTCGGTTTCATTAGGGTACCCTCCTTCTCATTTGCGCATTATTGCCGTTACTTGCGGCGAACAATCCGCCGCGGAAGGAACGGGAGAACCGCGTCAAATGTGTGCTTTGATCGCGGAATTTAGTAAACTCAGATCCGTCATTAATGATAAATTATATAATTTATATCATACAATTTCCAGAAAATAAATGTACATTCACTTTTGCTTTCCAGCCCTTACAATAAGGAAAAAATTATATCACAGGGCTCTTCGGCGGGGTTGTCGTAGGTCAAAATTCCGAAAACCAGTTTATTTAAATTTTTCTAACACGCTTATGGTGCGGTTAAATGACAATCAACCGTACCCGATGGCCGTTAAGGGGCCGGTTAGGGGCCGTTAAGGGAAACCGGGAAAACCA
>JADHTD010000147.1 GCA_016776525.1 Rhodospirillales bacterium | reverse complement strand
GAACACGCCACCCTGCGGCGCCATGCGCGGACACGGCACCGTCGATGTGCGCCATGCCTTTGAGACCATGCTCGATAAGATAGGCCAGGAACTGGGCCTCGATCCCTTCGCCGTGCGCCGGGCCAACCTGCTGACGCCGCCGACCGAGACCCTCAACGGGCTCAAGGTGACCACCTACGGCCTGGATCAATGCCTGGACTGGGTGGAGAAGGAATCCGCCTGGAAGTCACGGCAAAAATCGAAAGCCGGCAGCCACATCCGCAAGGGCTTCGGCCTCAGCTGTTCGCACTACGTCAGCGGCGCCGCCAAGCCGGTGCACTGGACCGGCGAGCCGCATGCGGTGATCAACCTGAAACTGGATTTCGACGGCGGCATCACCATCCTGACCGGGGCCGCCGACATCGGCCAAGGGTCGTCGACCATTCTGGCGCAGGCCGTCGGCGAGGTTCTTGGGCTCGATTTTTCGCGCTTCCGGGTCATTGCCAACGACAGCGCCATCACGCCTAAGGACAACGGCTCATACTCGTCCCGCGTCACCTACATGGTCGGTAATGCGGCCATCGACGCCGCCACCAATATGAAAAAAGTGTTGGTCGAGGCCGCCGCCACAAAACTGGAGGCCGATCCCGCCGACGTCGAATGCCTCGGCGAAATCTACAAGGTCGAAGGCAGCCAGGACCCCGGCATATCGTTTAAAGAGGTGGTCAAACAGGCGCTGGTCGATACCGGCACCCTGACCATCAAAGGCACCTTTACCGTGCCCAAGGAATTCCAGGGCGGCAAACAGCGGGGCGGCGCCGTCGGCTCGTCGATGGGCTTTTCCTACGCCGCCACCGTCGTCGAGGTCAGCGTCGACGAGGATACCGGGCTGGCCACCGTCGATAATGTCTGGGTCGCCCATGACTGCGGCTTCGCCATCAACCCGCTGTCCGTCGAAGGGCAGATCCAGGGCGCCGTCTGGATGGGCCTGGGCCAGGCCTTGAGCGAAGAAACCAAGTACATCAAGGGCTTAGCCGTCGGGGCCAATATCCTCGATTACCGGGTGCCGACCATTGTTGAATCGCCGCCCATCCACACCAAGATCATCGAGACCCTGGACCCCAACGGGCCCTTCGGCGCCAAGGAAGCCAGCGAAGGGGCGCTTTCCAGCCTGCTGCCGGCCGTCGGCAACGCCATCGCCGACGCCCTGGATGTGCGGATCAACGATACGCCCTATACGCCAGACCGGGTGCTGGACGCCCTGGTTCAACAAGAAAAAGAAGCGGCCAAGATCGCTGCCGAAAAAGGAGCCGCTTGATGGAACCCGTTCCCAATTTCAGCCTGCACCGGCCCGCCACCCTTGAAGAAGCCAACAACCTGATGCGGCGTAATCCGGAGGCCCGTCTGGTCGCCGGCGGCACCGACCTGATCGTCAACATCCGCCGGGGCATCGTCGATACGGACTGCCTGATCGATCTCAACGACGTCGCCGAAATGAACGGCCTCGGCTTTGACAAAAAATCCGGCGCCTTGCACATCGGCGCCGCCGTCACCCTGGCCGAACTGTCGGGCGACGACACCGTCATCAAGAACTTCCCGGCGGTGGCCGCCGCCGCCGGCGCCGTTGCCGGACCAACCCACCGGCAGATGGGAACGGTCGGCGGCAACCTGTGCCTGGACACGCGGTGCATCTATTACAATCAAAGCGAATGGTGGCGGTCGTCCAACGATTATTGCCTCAAATACCGGGGCGATGTCTGCCACGTGGCGCCGAAAAGCAGCCGCTGCTTCGCCGCCTTCAGCGGCGATCTGGCACCGGCCCTGCTGGTCTATGGGGCAACCGCCCAACTGGCCGGTCCCGGCGGTGAACGTGAAATCCCGCTGACCGAACTCTACCAGGACGACGGCGCCGACCACCTGACCCTGGAGGAATGCGAGGTGCTGGTCTCCATCACCGTGCCCGCCGCCGAGGGCGTCGTTTCCGATTATGTGAAGATGCGGGTACGCGGCTCCATCGACTTTCCGCTGGCCGGTACCGCCATTGCGCTGAAACGGGACGGCGACAAGATCAGCCGGTTCACCATCGCTTTCACCGGCACCAATTCGTATCCGGTGCTGATCGAAGGCGTTGACGTTCTCATCGGCAAGCCGCTGGACGACAAGGCTTTAGACGCCCTTGCCGCCTACCTGCCGAAACAGATCCGCCCCATGAAGAGCACCTTCACCGGCCAAAGCTACCGGCGGCGCGTCGCCATCAACCTGGCCAAGCGTCTGGCGCAGAGGCTTTTCGAAGCGGCGGCCTGAAGCACAAATTCCCGGTTAACCGCTGTCGGCGGGGTTAGGGGCGCGGGCGGCCCGGCCCGCCACCCGGCGGACCTTGCCCGGCGAGGCCATCCACATGCAGAAGATGGACACCAGCGAAACCCCCAGGCACAGCCAAAAGGCCCACAGGTAGCTGCCGGTCACATCAAAAATATAACCCGTTACCCAAGGTCCGACCCCGGCCCCGACATTGCCGCCCAATCCGGCCCAGGCGAAGATGGTGGCGAAACGCCGCCCGCTGAAGACTTCCGCCGAGAACGCCCCATACAGCGACGACAGGCCCTGGCCGAGCAGGCCCTGGCCGCCGACAACCAGGGCCAGCAAGGGCAGCGACGGCCCCTGGGCCAACAAGATGAGCCCGGCGTAACAGATGACAAATCCGGTCAGCGCCGCCGTCCAGCCCCATTCCCGGCCGACGCGGTCGGAAAAGGCGCCGACGCCGATTTGCCCGGCAACCGCCAACAGCCCGACGAAACCCAAAGCGGTGGCCGCCAACTGGCTGTCGAATCCGGTCTCCACCAGGTAGATGGTCTGGTGTACGAGCACCGAATACCAGGCGAACAGACCGAAGAAATAACCCCAGAAAATCCACCAGAAACGCCCCGTGCGAACGGCCAGTCCCAGGGTCCAGTCGGTTTCCGCCCAGGCCCTGTCGACGACCAGGTCGAGGGACGGTTTCTGTTCGCCGGACGCCGCCTGCTTTTCGCCGTCGGGCAGCAGACCGAGGTCTTCCGGGCGCTTGCGTTGCAGCAGAATATTGAGCGGGATGATGATCGCCACGGTCAGCGATATGATCAGGCAGGCCTGCCGCCAGCCGCCCGTATCGATGATCCGCTGGAACCAGGGCAGCAGCGTGATCGAACCGATGCCGACCCCGGAAAAAGCCAGCCCCACGGCCATCCCCCGGCGCCTGACGAACCAGTGGTAGAGGAACATGGAATGGGACATGTAGCTCATGGCGATGGAACCCGTGATGACGAAGACGCCGAGCGTCAGGTAAAGACCAATCGGCGACGAAACCAGGGTCGTCGTGTAGAGGCCGCCGATCACCATCACCGCCCCCATGGGGATAACGAAACGCGGCCCCCAGCGGTCCATCAAGGCACCGATCACCGGGCTGAAAAGACCGGAGGCGATAAAGCCGATGGAAAAGGTGGCCGCCGTGACGCCGCGCTGCCAGCCGAATTCGTCGAGTATCTCCGGGAACAACAGGGAAAACGATGTGCGCGCATTGACCGCAATGGCCATGGTCACGAAGGCGACGGCGATTACGATCCAACCGTAATAGACGGGCAGGCGCTGCAAGACGGGAACGGGTTTGAGCATGGAAGAGTCTTCTCGCAGCTTATCGGGTCTCGGTCCGGAAAGGGTAATGGGCCTTGCGACACCCTACAGGAAGGGGTTGCCGGTTGTCTTCCGTCTTTGTCCCCTATAAGGGGTTTGGCGGATCGCCAGCCCTCCAGATACGCAGGAGAACCTTAATCCATGATAGAAACCCGAACGGCAACGGAAATAGATAAAATTTTATCTAATTTATATTTAAATTACTTACAAATAAAACATTCGTAATACTTTCGTATGTAAAGTAATATTAAGTCATAGAGATAGTATTTTTAGGACTAAACCTATGGCTGTTATGTACACCGATATTCCTGGGAAGACCGGTGTCTACCGAAAGAGGATCTTCCGGCGGCGCCGTTTTCCAGTGATCACCCTCATCGTGCTGGGCCTTTTCTTCGCCGTCATGGGTTTCGGCAGCGCCACCGGCAGCATCGGAAACGTGCAGTTCTGGAACAACCTGTTCCCCTTTAAACCGATTATCGAACCGATGAAATTCGGCGGCGTCGCCCTCGGCACCTCGATGTTCAAGGTAAAGCGCCACTATCCGGACCTGACTCTGGACAAGAGCAGCCGCTACGGCATTTCCGGCACCTATACGGAAAACAACATCCAGTACAAAATCTGGTTTCTGAATGAGGAACTCGGCTACAAGTCCTACCGTATCCGCTACCGCTATATCTTCACCGGCACCTCGGAAACGGCCATCCACAAGAAACTATCCGGCAAGTTCGGCATGCCGTCGACCGGCAACTGCCAGCGCAACACCTTCAACAGTCGGAATTTCTGTACGTTCCAGTGGTGGCCCCCGACCGGCATTTCCCTGCAAGCCCTGAGCAAGGTGCAAAAAAGAACCTTCGGCGACCGGGTTGTCGTCATCCTGACCGCCTCGGACCCCTATCTGGAAGGCAAGCTGCGCCGCACCCTGGCCCGCTTCTAAGGAGTCTTTAGGTCACGGACCCATAAATGGTGTTGACTGTGACGCGGCTATTTTTGTTCTCCGGCAAGGCGTTAGGAGGACGTGATGCCGTCGCATCACAACCGGCGATACAACGCAGATCGGGGGCAAAAAGAGCCACGCCCGGAAAGGGTCGGTTGAGCAGGCGTTTCGATGCGTCAAGGAGCCTCACCGGGGGGGTAAACCCCGCTTTCGGCCCCTTTCCTGCCGAAAAGCCTGCTAAATCGATCACAGTTCATCACCATTTATGAGTCCATGACCTAGACCGGCCCGGCCGGACATTCCCTTACAGATACTGGCCGCAATCGACCTGTAGCACCTGGCCGGTGACGGCGCGGGCGGCGTCGGAAAGCAGGAAGAGGACGGCGTTGGCGATATCATCCGGTTCCGCCAGCCACTTGGTCACCGTTTCCCCGAGCGCCTTGTCGAGAATCTCCTGCGGCAGCTTTTCGGCCATTTCCGTCATCACCATGCCGGGGGCAACGGCATTGACGTTGACCCCCTTGGCGCCGAATTCACGGGCCGCCGTTTTGGTCAGGCCGATCATACCGGCCTTGGCGGCGCTGTAATTGGCCTGTCCGAATTTGCCGCGGATGCCGTTGATGGAGGTAATATTGACGATGCTGCCGCCACCGACCTCCGCCATCAGGGGGGCGGCGGCGCGGATCATGTTAAAGGCACCGGTCAGGTTGACATCGATTACCGCCTGCCATTCCTCGTCGCTCATTTTGGCGATGGTCCGGTCCCGGGTGATACCGGCATTGTTGACCAAGAAGGTCGGCAACGGGTCTACCCCTTCCAGAACGGCGGCAATGGAGGCCGCATCGGTAACATCCACCGCATGGCAGTGAACGTTCTCAAATTGGTCCCCCAGATCACCCTTCTCAACATCGAAAACATGGACCTCGGCACTGAGGGCGGCCAGCCGGCGGGCGATGGTCTCGCCAATCCCCCGATTGGCGCCGGTGACGATGGCAACCTGTCCGAGGAAATCCCAGGCCACTCTGTTTGGTTGTTCGTTTTCGGCCATTTCGGTCCCTTTTCGGTCGTTTATCGCTTGACGGATCGCTAAATAGGTATTATCGTACCGAATTATCTATTTAAGCGTAGCCCACACTCTATATTCAGTCAACAAGTATAGGGTGGAAAATAAGAAACGGGCAAAATAATGGGAGAACCAGGATGGCCACATCCTCCACGCTCGCCGTCAGACCCTTGCAACCGACAGACCTGGACCGGGTCGTCGAGATCGACGCCGAACTGGTCGGCCGGGCGCGCCGGGGCTTTTTCCAAAAGCGCCTCGAAGCCGCCCTCGCCTATCCGGAAGCCTATCTCGCCGATGCCGTCGAAGAAGGCGGCACCCTGCTCGGCTATGCGCTGTGCCGCATCCAGACAGGTGAATTCGGGGTCGACCACCCGGTCGCCGTGCTCGACGTCATCGGCGTCGCCCCGGAGGGACAGGGCAAGGGCGTCGGCCGCATGCTGATGGACGGTCTCGACGCGCAACTGAAAAAGCGCGGCGTCAAGGAAATGCGCACCCAGGAATTCTGGACCTCGCACGCCCTGATCCGGTTTTTCGATGCCGCCGGGTTCAGCCTGGCCAACCAATTGGTTCTGGAGCGTTCGACCGCTCCTCTGATGCGCTAGAGGAGGATCGACATGCCCAATAACGAACATGATATCGCCACCCGCAAGTATGATGCTTCCGGTATGGCGGACTACAGCAGCCCCGACAGCGACGATTTCGAGGCCCTGAGCCGCGACAGTGTCCTCGTCCGCTCCCTGCAGGCCGACGACCTTAACGCCATCATCCGCATCGACAAGAAGATCACCGGCGAAGACCGCAGCGACTATTACCGGTCCAAACTGGACGAAGTGATGGACGTTTCCGGCATCCGCGTTTCCCTGGTCGCCGAAGTGGACGGCGCCGCCGCCGGTTTCATCATGGCCCGCGTCGATTTCGGCGACTACGGCAAGGCCGAACCGGCCGCCGTTATCGACACCATCGGCGTCAATCCCGGCTTTGCCCATCAGGGCATCGGCCAGGCGCTGCTTTCGCAGCTTCTGGCCAACCTCTCCATTCTGCATGTGGAAAGCGTCCGCACCCTCCTCCGGTGGGACGATTTCGCCCTCCTCGCTTTCCTGGGCAACTGTGGGTTTGCCCCCTCACAGCGACTGGTGTTTACGCGCCGGATCGACTGACCTCCCCCCCTCCCAGGAAAGCAATAGCCCGGCAGTCCCCCAACTGCCGGGCTTTTTTTT
>JADHTD010000001.1 GCA_016776525.1 Rhodospirillales bacterium | reverse complement strand
CGGCAGCATTTCGCCAGTCACAGTCCGGTGAGGGCGGCGTTATCAAAAGAGACAACGCCGCCGTAAGTCTCACCGTCAGGCGGCGTTGAGATTCCTCAGCACGTACTGCAGAATGCCGCCGTGCTTATAGTAATCGACCTCATCCAGGGTATCGATACGGCACAGCAGTTGCAGTTCTTCAACCGAGCCATCGGCCCGGGTGATGCGGCACGGAATGTCCATGCCGGGCGTGATGCCGTCGGCAATGCCAATGAAGTCAAAGACCTCGGAACCATCCAGCTTCAGGGATTGGCGGGTTACGCCGTCCTTGAACTGCAACGGCATGATGCCCATGCCGACCAGGTTGGAGCGGTGGATGCGCTCGAAGCTTTCGACGATGACGGCTTTGATACCCAACAGGAAGGTACCCTTGGCCGCCCAGTCCCGACTGGAACCGGTGCCGTATTCCTTGCCGCCAACGACTACCAGGGGCGTACCCTCTTGCTGGTATTTCATGGCGGCGTCATAGATCGACATTTGCTCGCCGTCCGGCATATGGCGGGTGAGGCCGCCCTCGGTGCCGGGAGCCAACTCGTTGCGGATACGAATATTGGCAAAGGTGCCGCGCATCATGACGTCATGGTTGCCGCGGCGGGAACCATAAGAGTTGAAATCCTGCGGCCGCACCTGGCGTTCCAGAAGGTAGCCGCCGGCCGGGCTTTCCTTGGCGAAACCGCCGGCCGGGGAAATGTGATCGGTGGTCACAGAATCCCCCAGCAGGGCCAGCAGACGGGCACCCTTGATATCGGTGACCTCGTCCGGCTCCGCCTTCATGCCTTCAAAGTAGGGCGGGTTCTGTACATAGGTGGAACCGGCATTCCAGCTATAGGTCTCGCTGTCATCGACTTTGATGTCCTGCCAGGCACTGGAGCCCTTGAGCACATCGGCATAGCGTGCCTCGAACATCTCGGGCGTGATGACGTCGGCGATGATGTCCTGGATTTCCTGGTCGGTGGGCCAGATGTCCTTCAGGTATACCGGGTTGCCGTCCGTATCTTTGCCCAGCGGATCGTTGCGCAGGTCGCGGGTCATTGAACCGGCGATGGCATAAGCGACGACCAGCGGCGGTGAGGCCAGGAAGTTGGCTTTCACAAGCGGGCTGATGCGGCCTTCGAAGTTGCGGTTGCCGGATAGCACGGCGGTGGCGACCAGGTCGCCGCTTTCGATGGCGCCGGCAATGTTATCGGCCAGCGGGCCGGAGTTACCGATGCACGTGGTGCAGCCGAAACCGACAATGTTGTAGCCCATGGTATCCAGGTGTTCCTGCAAACCGGCTTGTTCCAGGTAATCGGCGACCACCTGTGATCCCGGTGCCAGCGAAGTCTTGACCCATGGTTTTGGACGCAAGCCTTTGGCGGCGGCGTTGCGGGCCAAAAGTCCGGCTCCGATCAGTACCGCCGGGTTGGAAGTGTTGGTGCAACTGGTGATGGAAGCAATGACCACATCGCCGTCGCGCAAATCGTAATCTTCGTCCTCAATGACCGAGGTTCGAGGCTGGCTGGTACCGGCCAGATCGTTGAGAATGCCGGGGAAAGCAGCCGCTGAGTCGGACAGTGCAATGCGGTCTTTCGGCTGTTTGGGGCCGGAAATGTTGGCTTCGACCGTGGAAAGGTCCAGTTCTATGGTGGTGGTGAATTCCGGGTCCGGGGAATTGCCATCGCGCCACATGCCCTGGGCCTTGGCGTAGGCTTCAACCAGGGCAACCCGGTCGTCGTCCCGCGCCGTCATTTTCAGGTACTTGATGGTTTCCGCATCGACCGGGAAGAAACCGCAGGTGGCGCCGTATTCCGGGGCCATGTTGGCGATGGTCGAACGGTCGGTCAGGGGCATGTTGTCGAGGCCGGAGCCGTAGAATTCGACGAATTTTCCAACCACGCCCAATTGACGCAGCATTTGAACGACCTGCAAGACAACATCGGTGGCGGTAATGCCTTCCTTTGGCTTGCCGGTCAGTTTGAAACCGACCACTTCCGGAACCAGCATGGAAACCGGCTGGCCCAGCATAACCGCTTCGGCTTCGATACCGCCGACACCCCAGCCCAAAACGGCCAGACCGTTGACCATGGTGGTGTGGCTGTCGGTGCCGACCACGGTGTCGGGATAGGCGACGTTGCCGTCCTCGCCACCGGTCCAAACGACCTGGGCCAGGTATTCGACGTTGACCTGATGACAAATACCGGTTCCCGGCGGCACGACGCGGAAATTATCAAAAGCGGACCCGCCCCAACGCAGGAATTCATAGCGTTCCTGGTTGCGTTCAAATTCCAGTTTCTCATTTTTCCCCATGGCATCGGCGGAACCGGCATAATCGATCATCACCGAGTGATCAATGACCAGATCGACCGGCGACAGGGGGTTAATTTTTTGCGGGTCGCCGCCCAGCGCCGTCATGGCGTTGCGCATGGCAGCCAGATCGACAACGGCGGGAACACCGGTGAAATCCTGCATCAGCACGCGGGCCGGGCGGTAGGCGATTTCGCTGTCGGAACGGCGCTCTTTCAGCCAGTCGGCCAGAGCCTGCACGTCGTCGGTGGTAACCGTGCGTCCGTCTTCCCAGCGCAGCAGGTTTTCCAGCAAAACTTTCAGGGAATAGGGCAGGCGGGAGATGTCGCCGAGACCGGCCTCACTGGCGGCCTCAAGGCTGTAGTAATCGTAGGTTTTGCCGCCGGCGGTGAGTTGGCGGCGGGTCTTGAGGGTGTCTTGACCGAATGAGGACACGGGATCCCTCCTCTTTTTGGGTAGGTCGGTTTGATTTCGGGGGCCTGTGAGACCACAAATTCGTCGGAATGTCCAGACTTTGGGCCATGGTGGTTCGGCTATCACCGCATCGTGATTTGCCGCTCCGGGCCGGAACGGGAGTATCCCACTGCCAACAAAGCCGGTCCCGAAACGGGACTTGAGAAGCAGGCCGTCCATAGGCGGCGGAATAGGACCCCGAAAAAAAAGGAAACTTGGGCATAAAGTTGCCACAATTAACCGTTTTAATATGACCCTACATAGCCAGAGACTCCCCTCTCTGGCCCCCAAAACAGGCATTATCATGCTTACCTTAGCGGCTGGTTCGGAAACCCCGACCGGCCGCTCTTCTTTTTCTTTCCGTAAAAGTAAGATACCTTTCCGCCGCACCGACAGTCATGTCACCAGCAACGGAAATAATATGCCTGCTTTCACCGGCACCGACCTGACCTGCGTCCGCGGCGAGCGGATCGTTTTTGCCGGCCTCGGTTTCGGCCTGGCGGCGGGCGGCGCCCTGGTCCTGGTCGGCCCCAACGGCAGCGGTAAATCCAGTTTGCTGCGCTTGATGGCGGGTCTGCTGCCCCCGGCCGAAGGCGGCCTCGACTGGGACGGGGAGGCGATCTCCGAAGACCCGGAATCCCACGGCGGGCGGCTGCATTACGTCGGCCACCTGGATGCCGTGAAGCCGGTGCTGACGGTGGCCGAAAATGTGCAGTTCTGGTCCGGCATGCGCAACGGCGGCAAGCCGTCCGAGGAAGCCTCTTTGAAAGCCCTGGAGGTGCTCGGCATCGCCCATCTGGCCGATATTCCGGGCCGCTTCCTGTCGGCCGGTCAGAAACGCCGCGCCAACCTGGCCCGCATCCTGTCCGCCGAGGCTCCCTTATGGCTGCTCGACGAACCGACGACGGCGCTGGATGTGGCGGCCATCGCGGCGCTGGAGGACGCCATCGGCAAACACCGGGCCGGCGGCGGCATGGTGGTCATCTCCACCCATGCGGATATGGCCCTGGACGACACCCAGACCCTCGACCTGGATGATTTCGCCCATCATAGCCTACCGGGGAGCGGCGCATGATATCCGGCTTCACCCAGATCGTCCGCCGCGACCTGCGGCTGGCTTCCCGCCAGGGCATGGACAATGTCATGGTGGTGGTTTTCTTCGTTATTGCCGTCGTGCTGTTTCCCTTCGGGGTCGGGCCGGAACCCAATATCCTGGCCCGCATTTCGGCCGGTGTCATCTGGGTGGCGGCGCTGCTGGCCTCGATGCTGTCCCTGGAACGCCTCTTTCAGGCCGATTACGAGGACGGCAGTCTCGAGTTGCTGGCCTTGCAGCCGATGGCCCTGGAAATCGTCGTCTTGGGCAAGGTCACCGCCCACTGGCTGACCACGGGCCTGCCGCTGATTGCCGCCGCACCCTTGCTGGCCGTGCTGCTCAACATGGAAACCCAGGGTTTCCTCATCCTCATCGGCGCCCTGCTGGTGGGAACCCCGACACTCAGTCTCATCGGCGCCGTCGGCGCCGCCCTGGTATTAGGCTCGCGGCGCGGCGGCGTGCTGCTGTCGCTGCTGATCCTGCCGCTTTATATCCCGGTGCTGATCTTCGGGGTCAGCGCCGTCGACGCGGCCATCACCGGCTTCACCTTCAAGCCGCAATTGCTGATCCTGGGGGCCTTCATGATCGGTTCCCTGGCCTTGTGTCCGTGGGCCTCGGCCGGGGCCCTCAAACAGGCTATCGAGTGAATTCAACCGGATTTTGTGACGATTCTGGCAAATGTCCCGGCGGACCGGGTTTGACGCGTGTCAATGCGCAGCCCTGCCAATCACGGCTAAAAAAGCCCTTAACCGTTTGCCCCCCGAACAATTTACGGTTATGGCACGACCCCCCGCTCTGCGGGAAATATTTGTTTTTGTAAATTGATCTGCCAGCGGAAGGAAAATCCGTGAACGTACTCACCAAAGCCGAAAACACCGCCGCCGAACTGCTCAGCGGCAACGAAGCCGTCGCCCGCGCCGTCTGGGAAGCCGGGGCCACCGTCGGCGCCGCTTATCCGGGTACGCCGTCGACGGAAATCCTCGAAAACCTGTGCCGGTATCCGGACATCCACACCCACTGGTCGGTCAATGAGAAGACCTCGCTGGAAGTCGTCATCGGCGCTTCGGTGGCCGGGGCGCGGGCCTTTTGTACGATGAAACACGTCGGCGTCAACGTCGCTTCCGATGCCCTCATGTCACAGACCCTGGCCGGGGTCGGCGGCGGGCTGGTCATCGCCGTTGCCGACGACGTCGGTTTTTCTTCCTCGCAGAACGAACAGGACACCCGCTTCTGGGGCCGCTTCGCCCATATTCCGATTTTGGAGCCCTCGGATTCCCAGGAAGCCCATGACATGATCAAGGCGGCCTTCGATCTTTCCGAAGAATTTAACACGCCGGTGATCGTCCGCATGACCACCCGCATCTGCCACGTCAAAGGGCTGGTGCAGACCGGCGAGCGGGTGGTGCCTGACAACAAGGGCTTCGAGCGCAACCCGTCGCGCTGGGTAATGGTGCCGGCGAATGCCAAAAACCAACAGCAGGTGCAGTTCGCCCGCGATGAAAAGCTGGCGGCTTATGTTGAAACCAGTCCGCTGAACCGGACCGAAGAGGGCAGTGATAAACGGCTCGGCTTTGTCACCTCTGGACCGGCCTACATGCATGTGAAGGAAAGCTTCCCCGACATGCCGGTCTTCAAGCTGGGCCTGAGCTGCCCGCTGCCGGTGGAAAGCATCCGTACGTTCGCCAAAACCGTCGATACCCTGGTGGTGGTGGAAGAGACCGAACCGCTGGTTGAAAACGAACTGAAGGCCGCCGGTATCACCGTACAGGGTAAGAATATCCTTCCCAGGTGCGGCGAGTTGATGCCCTCGGTGCTGCGTCCGGCCATCGCCGGTCTGCTGGGTGACGATGTGGCGGCGGAAGAGCCGGCCCCGCCGATGGCCGTTTTCCCGCGGCCGCCGACCATGTGTGTCGGCTGTCCGCACCTGCCGGTCTATTACTGCCTGCACCGGGTCACCCGGACCACCAACATTTGCGGTGACATCGGCTGTTATACCCTGGGCGCCGGGCATCCGTGGAATGCGCTTGACACCACCACCTGCATGGGGGCCTCCATGGGCATGGCGCTGGGTATGGACTTAGGCCGCGCCGAGGCCGATAAGGACAAAGGCATCGTCGCCGTGATCGGCGATTCCACCTTCCTGCATATGGGTATGCAGGGCCTGTTGGAGATGACCTACAACAAGGGCAACATCACCGTGCTGCTGCTGGACAACAGCGCCACCGGCATGACCGGCGGCCAGGACCATGCCGGCACCGGCAAGGATATCCACGGCGCCCCGGCGCCGCAGGTGGATTTCGTCAAGCTCGTGGAAGCGCTGGGCATCAACCCGGAACGCATCAAGACGGTCAGTCCTTATGAGATGCCGACCCTGTTCAAGTACATCCGCGAGGAAATCAGGCAGCCGGAACCGTCGGTCATCATCACCAACGATCCCTGTGTGCTGATCGACGATTTCAGCCGCCAGACGCCGTTCAAAGTGATCGACGAGGAATGCACCGGCTGCACCAACTGCCTCAATGTCGGCTGCCCGGCCATCCATGTGACGCGGCGGGCCACGGAATTCCGCGCCGACGGCAAGGAAATTGCCAAGGCCTGGGTGACCATCGATACTGTTGCCTGCACCGGCTGCAACCTGTGTCCGCAGACATGTAGCCCGGATGCCATCGTTCCCGTCGATCCGGCGGACCTGTTTAAACCCGCCCCTGCTGAATGAGGCCGGCCATGAACAATAAAAAATCCATTACCAATATCCTGGTTTGCGGCGTCGGCGGCCAGGGCGTCATGACAGCCACCGAGATACTTGCCCAGACGGCCATCTCCCTGGGTTATGATGCCAAGAAAACCGAAGTCGCCGGTATGGCCCAGCGGGGCGGCGTGGTGACCTCTCACGTGCGTTTCGGCGAGAAAGTCCTGTCGCCGGCCATTCCCGCCGGGGAAGCCGATATTCTCATTGGCTTTGAACCGGCCGAGGCCATGCGCTGGTCCACGCACTTGCGGCCGAACGGTGTTGCTGCCGTCAATACCTACCGGTTGGCCCCGCCGATCGTCGCCATCGGCTTGTTCGAGTATCCGGATGACCCGGTCGGTATGATGCGCCAGTCCGGGGTCAACGTCGCGGCTTTTGAAGCCGGGGCCATCGCCCGTGAGCTGGGCGACGTGCGCATGGTCAACACCATCATGCTGGGGGCCATTGCCGATCACTTGCCGTTTGAGCCGGAAGTGCTGCGCGAGATCATCGTCAAAGGCTTCCGGGAACGCAAACCGGAAGTGGCCGAAGCCAACGAAAAAGCCTTCGACGCCGGGCGCAAAGCGGCCGCCGAAAGCGCTTCCGGGACAGCCACGACCGTCGCCTGAAACCCATATAGGACCTTTCCGGTATCCGGGCCCTGCTTCTCCTTTACATTGGAGAGGATCATACCAATATGCATAGGGTTGCGGATTGGATTGATCTGCGCATCGGGGTAATCAAACAGTTTGGATTTGAGCAGCTCTTATGGACCGGCTTGACGAAAAAATTCTCGACTCAAAAATTCTAATCGTCGACGACACGCTGGTGAACATCACCCTTCTGGTCGATATCCTGGGAGCCGAAGGCTATCGTAATATCTTCACCACCACCGACCCGCGCGAGGTGGAAACCTTCCTTAAGATTGAAAGCTTCGACCTGATCCTGCTCGATATCCATATGCCGGAAATGAGCGGCATCGACGTCTTGCAGATGCTGCAAGATAAACAAATCGACGATTATCAGCCGGTGCTGGTGCTGACCGCCCAGACCGACGACGATACCCGCCGCCAGGCTTTGTCCCTGGGAGCCAAGGATTTCCTCAACAAGCCGTTCGATCGTTGGGAAGTCCTGCTGAGGATCCGCAATCTCCTGGAAACCTGGGTTTTCTACAACCGCCAGAAAATCCGCGGCGACGAATTGGAAGCCCGCGTGCAGCAGCGGACCCGGCAACTGAACGTGGTGCAGGATGCGACCATTGTCGCCATGGGGTCGTTGGCGGAGACGCGGGACAATGAAACCGGAAACCATATCCGCCGCACCCAACGCTATATACGGGCGCTGGCCGAAAAACTCGGCGGCCTGGAACAATTCCGGGATCAACTGACCCCGGAAACCATCACGCTTCTTTTCAAGTCCGCCCCCCTGCACGACATCGGCAAGGTCGGCATTCCGGACCGCATCCTGCTGAAGCCGGGCAGACTGGACCCGGATGAATTCGAAATTATGAAAACCCATGCCCGCCTGGGCGAGGAAGCCATCGAGGCGGCGGAAGGCATGATCGCCGATGAAGAAGCCGGGGCCTTTTTGGCCTATGCCCGCGAGATCGCCATCGGCCACCATGAGAAATGGGACGGCAGCGGTTATCCCGCAGGCCTTTCCGGTGGGGATATTCCCCTGTCGGCACGCCTCATGGCGGTCGCCGATGTCTATGACGCGCTGATCAGCCGCCGGGTCTACAAACCGCCCTTCACCCATGAAGAAACTGTTGCTATGATCGAAGAGGGCAGGGGCTCGCATTTTGATCCGGTGATGGTCGATGCCTTCCTGGAGATCGAATCCGAGTTCCGGTCCATCGCGGAAAAATATTCGGACGATGAAGACATCGCACAAGCAAGCTGAATTCTTAATATAGCAGAGGTAACCATCCGGGCCGCCGCGGCATGCTGCGGACCGGATATAAGGGCCTGACGGCAGGAGGCTTTTGCTATATAAGAAAAATATAATATAACAAGGGCGGCCCCGACCGGCCCACCAATGATTTGATGGATTGTGTAAATGTATAAAATCCTTGATGACATCGACGTTTCCGGCAAACGGGTCCTGGTCCGTGCCGACCTCAACGTGCCCATGCAGGATGGGCGCATCACCGATACGACCCGTATCGACCGCACCGTGCCGACCCTGAAAGAACTCAGCGACAAAGGAGCCAAGGTTATCGTGCTCAGCCATTTCGGCCGCCCCAAAGGACAGCGGGTGCCGGAAATGTCGCTCAAACCCGTCGCGGGGGCCTTGTCCGAGACGCTGGGCATGCCGGTGGCTTTCGGTGAGGATTGCGTCGGCGGCGGCGCCGAGGCGGTAATTAATTTCATGCGCCCCGGCGACGTGGCGATGCTGGAAAACCTGCGCTTCCACGCAGAAGAAACCGAAAACGACACCATTTTCGCCGGACTGCTGGCCGCCCAGGGCGACCTTTATGTCAGCGACGCCTTTTCCTGCTCGCACCGGGCCCATGCCTCGACCGAGGCCATCGCCCATCATTTGCCGGCGGTTGCCGGACGTCTCATGCAGGCGGAACTGGAGGCCCTTTCCGGGGCCTTGGATAACCCGCAGCACCCGGTGGCCGCCGTCGTCGGCGGTGCCAAGATTTCCACCAAGCTGACGGTGCTGGGCAACCTCTCGAAAAAAGTCGATCAACTGATCATCGGCGGCGGTATGGCCAACACCTTCCTCAATGCCCGCGGTGTAGATGTCGGCAAGTCGCTCTGTGAACACGACATGGCGGACCAGGCCAGAGCCATTCTGGACGAGGCGGCGGCGGCCGGTTGCGAGGTGGTGCTGCCGCTCGATGCCGTCATCGCCCGCGAATTCAAGGAAGGGGCCGACAGTGAGACGGTTGGCGTCGATGCGGTGCCTTCGGACGCCATGATCTTGGACGCCGGACCGGCCACGGTTGATGACCTGAACAAGCGTCTGGCCCAATGCAAGACGGTGGTCTGGAACGGCCCCCTGGGGGCTTTTGAGATTCCGCCGTTCGACGCGGCCACCAACGCCGTTGCCCGGGAAGCGGCGCGGCTGACCCGCGACGGCGCCCTGCTCAGCGTTGCCGGCGGCGGCGACACGGTGGCCGCCCTCGCCCATGCCGGGGCGGACGGCGATTTCTCCTATATCTCGACGGCCGGCGGCGCTTTCCTCGAATGGCTGGAAGGCAAAGACCTGCCGGGGGTTAAAGTGTTGCGGGCGGATTGAATTTCTTGGAGCTTGACCCTAACCCAACCGAACTTTTTTGATTATTTACCCGGACTCAATCCTTACCCAACCGCACCCGGGATAATCCGAAAACCGCTTGCGGTTTGAGGCAAGCGCGACCGCGCGCCGCGAACCGTTTCGCGTAAGCCAAGGGGGCGAACGCCCCCGCCCGGCGTTTGAGGGAAATGATTAAGCCTTCAACTGGGTCAGGAACCAGTCGATCTCGCCTTGCAGGATTTCCGATTGCTTGGAGAGTTCCGCCGACGAGGCGATGATCCGCGCAGCGGCCACGGCGGCGGTGATCTCGCCCAGCTTGCCCGGCCGTTCCGGAACGTTGGACGCCGTTTCCCGCACTTCCGACAGGGTCGAATTGATGGCCTCGACGATGATCGCCATGCGGGACTGGAAATCCTCGGCCAGTTCCAGGGTGTCTTCGCGGCGTTCCGACAACAGGGCCGGACCGATGATTTCCTGGGCGGCGCGCAAACCCTGAACCTCTTCCAGTTCGTTGCGGATGCCTTGCAGGGCGCGGGCCATGTCGCCGACCTCGTCCTTGTTGCCGATGGCCGGAACGGTGATCGAATGGTTACCGAAGGCCAATTGCGTGGTCGTTTCGCGGATCGCCTTCAAGGGCCGGGTGACGCTGTTGGTGAGGGCGACGCCGCCGACGATCAGCAAGAGCACGATGGCCACCCCGTCAATGATCAGCAGCCGCTTGCCCTGGATGCGGGCGCTGATAACCTGCTGGCGGGCTTGGGTCGCATTATCGGCGGCGAACCCGGACAGGGCCTCCATGCCCAGCGTCATATAGGAGAAGATTTCGCCGAGCCGCTTTACCTCCGGGGCATCCGCAGCGGGCGGCGTATCGGCGGCAGTCAGTTTGGAAAATTGTTCGATATACTGGACGACACCGTCGTGGACAGTTTCCACATGGTTGCGCACGGGCGACGCTTCCGGCATGGCGCCCAAGGCATTGAGGGCGTTCAGCACCTTGTCGGCCTCCGCCTTATAGCCCTCGGAGGCGTTGTCGCCGCCTTCGTTGGTGAAGTCCCATTCCCGGCGCTGCATCTTCAGGGTGCCGGCGCCGACCTCGGCGGTCAGCGCGGCGATCTGACGGAAAGCCTCGAGCCGTTCCAGGGTCGTTTCCAGCCGCTTGTCGGCAAAGAAGAACAAGGCCAGAAAGCCGACGAAACCGACCAGCGCGATACCGATCAACAGGTAGAGACGCAGGGAAATTCCAAGCCCACCCAGAAAGGTCCGGTTATTGTTTATCGCCATGGCTCCCTCGGTTCGCCGTCCGCGACTCGCGGCGGTGCCTTTATAAGCGTGCGCCGCCCATATGGCCATCTTCAGGACATAGCACAGAAACCCGGCTATGAGAATCCACAGTCATACATCCGTGTTTTTGCTTAGTCATTGAAATTCCATCCAAAGCAACCAACATAATAGGGCGAACATATAAGGGAGAAGAATCTCTCCCCGCGAATAAGGAGCCACTAAAATGGCCATCAAACCGACCCACGCCGCTACCTCCCAAGCCCTGGCCCAGCAGGTTTTGCGCCAGTCCCTGACCCAGGAACAGGAAGTCCTGGCCATTGTCCAGGAAGCCGAAGCCGCCCCCGAACGCCAGGATGAGCCCGCGGCCCCCGTTGATCCCGACCGCGGGACCCAAGTCGATATAGAAGCCTGAAGAAGGCTCGGGGCAGCCCAACCCAACAGGTTTTTCCCAATTCCAACTTGCCAGCAGCGTGGGCTCGGGTCAGAGTCGCGGTCATGACAGGGAAGAATATTACCGGACCGTCCGTCGAAACGGTGCCCGATGGGGATAACCGGACACGGCTGGTCTGCCCCGATTGCGGTTATATCGAATACGACAACCCGAAGGTCATCGTCGGCACCATCTGCGAATGGGGCGATAAGATTCTTTTGTGCCGCCGGGCCATCGAACCGCGTTTGGGCTATTGGACGATCCCGGCCGGTTTTATGGAACTGGGTGAGACCACCATGGAAGGGGCGGCCCGGGAAACCCTGGAAGAAGCCGGCGCCAAGGTCGAGGTCAGTGACCTGGTCGGCATCTACGACATCGCCCGCATCAGCCATGTCTACGTGATTTTCCGGGCCCGCATGTTGACCGATGACTTCTCTCCCGGCGAGGAGAGCCAGGAAGTGGCGCTTTTCGGACTCGACGAAATCCCCTGGCCGGAGCTGGCTTTTCCGAGCATTACCTGGGCCCTGGAACGCTACCGGGACGGCGCTTTCCCGGTGGTCGAGTCGGCTCCTGCCGATCAGGCCTTCAGTCTGTAAAAGAATCTTGTCCCGATAGAGATTCCGTTAACCATTTTCGGGCATGCTGGGGGCATGTCGAAGATTCTCTCCAGCACCCAACTCGCTATGATTCAGGAAGCCAGACGCCCCCGGGGGTATCAGGCGGCCCGCGAGGTGACAGCCCGTGCTTCGGTTACCGAAAGCAACGAGACACCCCGCAACCGCAAGGCCCTGGACCGGCTCGAACAGTTTATGGATGCCGGAAAAGCGCCCCGCGACGACGTGCCGAGAGGATTCTACCTCAATATCCAGGTTTAGGGGCCGAACTCTGTAAGGGGCCTCCTGATTGCACACGGTTTCCAGTGACCCGTTTTGGCGAGCATGTTAGGGTTCCCCATCATTTGTACCGGACAAGGAACTGACTGATGGCGACCCATGCCGATATTGCCGCCAACCTTTTGCGAAATGCTGCCGTATTCTTCCGGGATGTGGGGGAACAGAACCCGTCCCTGAAGGACCAGATGGCGGTCAATGCCGAAACCTTCGAAACGGTCGCCCAGCTTCTGGAAACCGATCCGACGGGGGAAATGGAAATCCCTGAAGGAGAAGAAGGGGATGCCGAAGGCGAAGGCTGATGCCGTAGTGCCGGACCGTCCGTTCCGTTTTCTTCCGACCCGATTAATTCTCTGGCTGGCGCTCTTGAGCGTTATTCCGGCCTTTGACGCCGCTGCCGCCGACCTGCGGGTGGTGGTTGACGCTCTGCGCTCCGTTAAGGGCGACGTGCGGTTCGCCCTTTATGACCGGGCGGAAGCCTTTCCCGACGACGACGGCAAATTGGCGGGTCAAACGGTGGCGGTTATTGGTAACCAGGTCGAGGCTCGCTTTGCAGGATTGAACCCCGGCGACTACGCGGTGGCCGTTTTCCACGATGAAAACGGTAATGGTGAATTCGACCAGGGGCTGTTCGGCATTCCCCTGGAAGGATACGGCTTCTCAAACGGCGCCCGGGCTTTTCTCGGCCCGCCGGACTTCGCCGAGGCCAAGGTGCGCCTCGGCACCAAGGGCGCAGCGATCACCATCCTTATTGATTATTAGCCGGGACTCGACCCCGACCCAACCGCACCCGGGATAAATTGACGGCGGAATATGTTCATTCGCGCCCGGGTTGGCCGGTGGCGGGTGCGAATGAAAGCAATTAAAAATCCAGGTCGTCCTGTACCGCTTCGATGCCCTTGCGGGCGCAGGCGTCGTCCGCTGTGCCGCTGGGGGCGCCGGAAACGCCAACGGCGCCGACCAGTTGACCGGCGGCCCGCACCATGACGCCGCCACCGACGACGATGGCCCCCGGAACCTGCCGGATGCCGGAGGCTTCCTTACCGGCCTGGGTGGCTTCGCTGAGTTCCGTGGTGTCGGTGCGGAAGCTGAGCGCCGTCCAGGCTTTGCCTTTGGCGACGGCCGGTGTATGCGGTCCGGCCAGCCTGTCCCGCAAGAGAACCTGCAAAACGCCGCTGCGGTCGACGACGGCGACGGCCACCTGGAAGTCGGCCTTGCGGCAGGCGGTTAATGTAGCATTGGCCAGTTTCTGGGCCATCTCAACGGTCAGGCTTTTAAAACTGGCTGTGGGACCGTCGGCGGCCTGGGCCGGGACGGCCAAGAAAGCGAGCAGGCCTGCGGCGGCAATGATTTTTTTCAGCATCGGTAATCCCCCTGTTCTGTGGTGCCCGGTCGGGCCAGAATTCTTGAACTTTTATTGTACGCCGAGTTTCAGCCGAAGTGCACCCACCCATTTGGGTTGGGGGGATGTTTCTGGAGCTTGACCCCAACCCAACAATACCTGGATTAAGCGAGATGGAAACCAGCCCGCGACTGCGGGCCGCGAACCGTTTCGCGAGCCAAGGGCGCAGCCCGCCCGGCGTCTGAGGGAACTTAAAACCCTTGGGTTGGGGTCGAGTCCCCGTCTAGAAGCCGTCAGGCTTCTAGACCCAATAAAGAGCGGGCGAAAGCATCCGCCTCGAAAGGCCGCATGTCCTCGGCCTTCTCGCCGACGCCGATGGCGACCACGGGAAGGCCGAATTTTTCGGCCAGCGCCACCACCACGCCGCCCTTGGCGGAACCGTCCAGCTTGGTCAGGACCAGGCCGCTGACGTTGACCATCTCCTTGAAGACCTCGACTTGGGCATGGGCGTTCTGGCCGATGGTGGCGTCCATCACCAAAAGGCAGTCATGGGGCGCCGTTGGGTCCTGCTTTTTGATGACGCGGACGATCTTTTCCAGTTCCGCCATCAGGTCTTTTTTATTCTGCAAACGCCCGGCGGTGTCGATCATCAGGATATCCATGCCGTCGGCTTTGGCCCGGGCCAAGGCGTCGAAGGCCAGCCCGGCGGCATCGGCGCCGGGTGCGCTGGCGACAACCGGGCAGTTGTTGCGCTCGCCCCAGATTTGCAGTTGTTCGATGGCGGCGGCGCGGAAGGTGTCGCCGGCGGCCAGCATGACGGAAAGGCCCTGGTCTTTAAAGTGGCGGGCCAGTTTGCCGATGGTGGTGGTCTTGCCGCTGCCGTTGACGCCGCTGACCAGGATGACGTGCGGGCGATGTTCGCCATCGACGGTGAGCGGCTTGGCCACCGGTTCCAGGATGGCGGCGATCTCATCGGCCAGCACGCCGCGGATTTCGTCGGCTTCCACATCCTGGCCAAAGCGCGTGGCGGCGAGGCCAGCCGATAGTTTGGCGGCGGTGGTGACGCCCAGGTCGGCGGCGATCAGCAGTTCTTCCAATTCCTCGAGGGCGGCATCGTCCAGCTTGCGCTTGGTAAAGAGGTCGGTGATGCCGCCGGCCAGTTTCGCCGACGAACGGCTGAGGCCTTGACGCAGGCGGCCCAGCCAGCCGCTTTTTTTCTCTTCGGAGGTGCCGTTGTTCATGCGGCCAACTTCCCCAGAAGCTTGCCTTCGGAGACGCTTTCAATGCGGGCGGTGACGATGTGACCGGGTTGGCTTTCGGCGGCCAGTTCAACCGGGGCATAATGTTCGGTCAGGCCGCGGCGGTCGCGTTCGATCAGCACCTGCGCCAAGCCGCCGACCTGGGCCTTGAGGTGCCGTTGCAATCCGGCCTCGCCGGCGTCTCGCAGGCGGGCGGCGCGCTCTTTGCGGGCCGGTGCATTGTCCTGGGGCATGCGGGCGGCGGGGGTGCCGTTGCGCGCCGAATAGGGAAAGACATGCAGGTGGGTGAGGTCCAGCTCGCCGACGGCGCTGAGCGTATTCTCGAACATTTCACCGGTCTCGGTCGGGAAGCCGGCGATCAGGTCGGCCCCGAAAACCACGTCGGCGCGCGCCTGCCGGGCGCGGCGGATCACGTCAAAGGCATCGTCCCGGCTGTGGCGGCGCTTCATGCGTTTGAGAACAGTATCATCGAGGGCCTGCAGGCTGAGGTGCAGGTGCGGCATGAAGCGGGGCTCTTCGGCCAGCAGGCGGAAAATAGTGTCGTCGATGGCCGCCGGGTCGAGGGAACTGAGCCTGAGGCGTTTCAGGTCCGGCACGGCGCTCAGAACCTGTTGGGCCAAGTCGCCCAGGCCGGTGTCACCTGCGCCATAGGACGAAATATCAACACCGGTCAGCACCACTTCCACATGGCCGCCCTCAACCAATTTCCGCACCTGATCGACGACGCGCCCGGCCGGCACGCTGCGATTGGGGCCGCGGGCAAAGGGGATGATGCAGAAGGTGCAGCGATGGTCGCAGCCCTGTTGCACCTGGACGAAGGCGCGGGTGCGGCCTTCCAGACCGCCGATCAGGTGACCGGCGGTTTCTTGCAGGGTCATGATATCGGAAACGACCACCGCTTCGGCATCGTCGGCATAGGTGGCGGCGTCGAGCTTTTCCAGATTGCCGACCACCCGGTCGACCTCGGCCATGGCGGAGAATTTATCCGGCTCCAACTGGGCGGCGCAGCCGGTGACGATGATCCTGGCCTGCGGGTTGTCGCGCCGCGCCTTGCGGATGGTCTGGCGGGCCTGGCGTTCGGCTTCCGCCGTCACTGCACAGGTATTGATGATCACCGCGTCTTCGAGCCCGGCCTGGGCGGCGCCTTGGCGCATGACCTCCGATTCAAAGGTGTTGAGGCGGCAACCGAGGGTGATGATCTGGGGCGCACTCATAACTTATTCCAACAACGACGGGTAAAGGGTGCCGGTGAAACTGGTGGCGACTGCACCGGTCATCATGACGTGGTTGTCCGGCAGCCAGTCGATGCGCAACGTCCCCCCGTCGAGCCGTACATCGGCCACACGCCCGGTCAGGCCCCGGCGGTGGGCGGCAACCAGCGCCGCACAGGCTCCGGTGCCGCAGGCCTGGGTCAGCCCCGAGCCCCGTTCCCAGACGCGAAGCCGGATGGTTTCGCTGTCGATGACCTGGGCGGCGCCGACATTGGCGAATTCGGGGAACATCTCATGGTGTTCGATAACCGGTCCGACAACATCCAGCGGGATGGCTTCAGCATCGTCGACGAAAAAGACGGCGTGGGGATTGCCGATGTTGACGCCGACCGGGTCTTTCAGGGGTCCGTGTTCGATGCCCATGTGCAGGGTATCGACGGCTTTTGACAAGGGAATGTCCCGCCAGTCGTGGCGCACCAGACCCATATCGACAGCCACCAGGCCGCCGTCGCGGGCCTCAGCGTCCAAAAGGCCGGCGTTGGTTTCGATAATGGCGTGGTCGCTGCCCTTTTCCTGCATCAGGATATCGGCGATACAGCGCGCCGCATTACCGCAGGCGGCGACCTCATGGCCGTCGGCATTGCGGATGCGCATGAAGGCATCGGCCTGGGAATCGCGGGCCGCTTCGATAACGATAAGCTGGTCACAGCCGATGCCGGTGTGGCGGTCGGCGACCCTTTTGGCCTGGGCCTGATCGAAGCTTATGGTCTGGGCGCGCCCGTCCAGCACGACAAAATCATTGCCGAGTCCGTGCATTTTTATAAAAGGCAAACCGTTCATAACCGGCCTTATATGGCCTGTTGGCGCGGTAAGTCCACCTTTAACAGGGGTTAGTCCTGTTGTTCGGTGCGTTGGGCGGCCCGGAAGTGTTCCATATGAAAGCGGGCCTGGGCCTCTTCGTAGGCATATTCACGGCCCACCGGACAGGCGCTTCGGGCCAGACAGCCGCCGCTCAGGCAGCTTTCGCCATGCCGGCTTTCAAGGTGATCGAGGCAGGCCGGAACGTCGTAGGCGCCGGCTTTCAGGGCCTCGGCCGGGCAGCTGCTGAGGCAGGGCTTGTCGGGGCATTTCTCACAGGGGGAGGCCTGCGGCTGTAATGCCGGTAAATCGATCATTGTCTCGAACAGCAAGGCCCCGCGATAGGCATGCCACAGGCCATAGGTGGGATGGATCAGGGGGCCGATCGGCGACGGGGAGACGGCTTCCGCCCGCAGCGCCCATTGCTGGAAGGGCAGGTAGGGCGGCCCGTCGAAGGGAAACAGGGGACGGGCGCCAAAGCCGTCGGCGACTTGGTTCAGCACCCGGCGGGTCCAGGCGTCCAGCGGGTCCGCTTCCGTCCGCCGTTGTTTGCTGAAGGCCGGCCAGAACCGCCGACCGGCATTGCCGATCAGGACCAGGGTGGACGGGCGGCCGGCTGGGGCGTCTTCCAGGGTAAGGTCTTCGCCGGGGCCGGGGTGGAAGCCGCCGCGCAGCAACAGGCCGAAGCCATTGAGGGCCGTTTGCAGAGTCTGTAAATGCATGCCTTCTTAATGCCCCCGAGCGGGGCGGCGGTCAACCGTCGGCAGAGGCCCGGCCGGACCGCAACAGCCGCCACCGGCCTATGGGTTGTTCTGCTGGTCTTCGGCGACGGCCTTGATCAGGGCGACCACGTCCTTGCGCAGGCCGAGGTCGGTAATGCCGTAAAAAGACTTGAGAAAGCGGCGGGTCTCGATGTCGTCGGCCGGTGGGATCTGACGGCCGGGGCTGGCGGCGAGACCGTCTTCGAAGCCCACGAAGAGGCTGGGGACGCTGATCTCAAGGGCTTGGCACAGCCGGTAAAGGTCGCTGGCGGCGATGCCCCGGTTGCCGTTTTCATAGCGGTTGAGGGTGCGCACGGTCACCCCGGAACGGTCGGACAGTTCCTGCTGGCTGAGGCTCATCCGGCGGCGGCGTTGGCGCAGGCGGTCGCCGATGGAAATATCGATGGGGTCGGGGGGCTGCTTTTTGCGCATCTTCTTTAATGTCCCGGTTACGGCATGTCTTCGCATACCGAAAAATTAACAAAAGTTTTCATCAAGTGAAACATAAACCCATATTCGAGTGGCGATAACCCTTAAAAAGAGTGTCACTTTTTATTAATTCGATTATTAGTTTATAGAACCATTCCCCCTTGAAAGACAAACAAAAAAAGCAACAAACCGGTCGAAATCTGCAATTGCATGCAACCTGCCGACTATCGCAAACCGGTCCGGGTTGTACCCGGTCCCGTAGCCCTTGACTTGGCGCTCTGTCCTTCATAGAGTGCGCCCGCTCAACACAGAAAGCGTTACTTCTGTTTGTCCTGAGGGGCGCCGCCAGTCCGCGAGTTTCGCGCACTGGCGCATTTTGCGTTGTGCTGGATTGTTTTTTAACGACTGGGACCCTTTTGATGTTTGACAGCCTCAGTACCCGCCTGGGCGATATCTTCGATAAGCTGACGAAGCGCGGCGCGCTGTCCGATGCCGATATCGACGAGGCGCTGCGTGAGGTCCGGGTCGCCCTGCTGGAAGCCGATGTGGCGCTTCCCGTGGTCAAGGATTTCGTCGAAGGCGTCAAACAACGGGCCCAGGGCCAGGATGTGGTGCGTTCCGTCACCCCCGGCCAGATGGTCATCAAGATCGTCAACGACCATCTGGTCGAGATGCTGGGCGGCGGCGCCGACGGCACGCCGGGCGTTGATCCTTCGGCCATCAACCTGACCGGTACGCCACCGGCGGCCATTCTCATGGTCGGCCTGCAGGGATCGGGCAAGACGACGACCAGCGCCAAGCTGGCCTTGAGGCTTAAGAACCGGGACAAGAAAAAGGTGCTGATGGCGTCGCTGGACGTCTATCGCCCGGCGGCCCAGCAGCAATTGGCGGTATTGGGCGAGCAGACGCAAACACCTACCCTGCCGTCCGTCATGGGCGAACAACCCCTGGCCATCGCTAAGCGTGCCCTGGAAAAGGGCCGCCTCGAAGGCTTCGACGTGGTTATCCTGGATACCGCCGGCCGTTTGCACATCGATCAGGAACTGATGGCCGAGGTCACCGCTGTCAGTGCCGAGGCCAAGCCGACGGAAACCCTGCTGGTGGCCGACGCCATGACCGGCCAGGACGCCGTCAATGTGGCCAAGGAATTCAACGAAAAAGTCGGCATCAGCGGTATCGTGCTGACCCGCGTCGACGGTGACGCCCGGGGCGGCGCGGCGCTTTCCATGCGCTCGGTCACCGGCTGCCCGATCAAGCTGATGGGTGTCGGCGAGACCATGGACGCCCTGGAGGGTTTCCAGGCCGACCGCATCGCCGGTCGTATCCTCGGCATGGGCGATATCGTCGGTCTGGTCGAAAAGGCCGCCGAGACGGTCGAACAGGAAGACGCCGAAAAACTGGCCAAGAAGATGATGAAGGGCCAGTTCACCCTGGAAGACATGGCCGAACAGTTCAAGCAACTGAAGAAGATGGGCTCCATGGAAGGGCTGCTGGGTATGCTGCCCGGCGTCGGCAAGGTCAAAAAACAGATCGCCGAGGCCAACATCGACGACAAGATGATCAGCCGCCAGGAGGCCATCATCCTGTCGATGACCAAGGCCGAGCGGCGCAATCCCAAAGTTCTCAACGGTTCCCGGCGCCGGCGCATTGCCGCCGGTTCGGGCACCACGGTGCAGGACGTCAACAGGCTGCTCAAACAATTCAAGCAGATGAGTTTGATGATGAAGAAAATGGGCAAGATGGGAAAGAGGGGCATGATGCCCGGCGGCGGACTGCCGCCCGGAATGATGCCTCCCGGCACTTTGCCGCCCATGCGGTAGGGGATTTCGGATTACCGCCCATGCGGTAGGGGATTTCGAATCGCCCCTGCGATGAATTTTAGAGTTAAGGCAACCAATTATGACTGTTTTAAATTGAGCAAAGGACGAAAGTAAGAAATGTCTCTTAGAATCAGATTATCCCGCGGCGGGGCCAAGAAACGGCCGTTCTACCGCATTGTGGTGGCGGATTCCCGCAACCCCCGTGACGGCCGCTATATCGAACGCCTCGGCACCTACAACCCGATGGTGCCCAAGGACAACCCGGAACGGATCATGCTCAAGGAAGAGCGCATCAAGTACTGGGTCGGTGTCGGCGCCAAGCCGAGCGACCGGGTGGCCCGCTTCATGGCCGACGCCGGATTGGGCGAAAAACCGGCTATTCCGGAGCAGACCAAAAAGAACCTGCCGCGCGCCAAGACCCTGGAACGCATGAAGGAAGCCGAAGAAAAAGCCAAGGCTGCCGCCGAAGCCGCTGCTGAAAAAGCGGCTGCCCCGGCTGAAGAAACCCCGGCTGAAGAAGCCCCGGCGGAAGAAGCTGCTGCCGAGGAAGCCCCGGCGGAAGAAGCTGCGGCTGAAGAAGCTGCTGCCGAGGAAGCCCCGGCGGAAGAAGCTGCCGCCGACGATAAGGAGGAAAAGGCCGCCGGTTGACCGGCGGTCCGGACCGAAAGCGGATGACGGCCACAGGCGATGGCACAGCGGCAAACGGCGATTGGCTCCAGGTCGGGGTGATCACCGGGGTCCGCGGGCTGAAAGGCGAGGTGAGGATCAAGAGCTTCACCGCCGATCCGGCCGCTATTGCTGCCTATGGACCGGTTTTCGACCGCCCCGGCGGGCGGCAATACCGGCTCAAGGTCGTCGGCCAGTCCAAAGGTCAGGTCATTGCCCGTCTCGACGGGATTGCTGACCGGACCGCCGCCGAGGCCTTGAAGGGGACGGAACTCTTCCTGCCCCGCCAGGTTCTGCCGGAGGCCGACGACGACGAGTTCTACCATGCCGACCTGATCGGCCTTCGGGCGGAACTGGTCGCTGGTGACGGTGGAACGGAGGTCTTGGGAACGGTCGGGGACGTCCACGATTACGGCGGCGGCGCGTCGCTGGAAATCACCGGCGGCCCCCGGGGAACGGTGATGGTGCCGTTCAGCCGCGTGGCGGTGCCGGAGGTGGATATCGACGGCGGCCGGTTGCTGGTCAACCCGCTGCCGGGACTTTTGGAAACGCCGGAACCGGTTGGTGACGGCACGGACGAAGACACGAACGAGGACGAGGACTAGAGGCATAAAATGACGCCGAAGTCGGATAATAGCCCCTGGATGGCGACAGTGCTGACCCTGTTCCCGGATATGTTCCCGGGGCCGCTCGGCCTGTCCTTGGCCGGCCAGGCCCTGAAGGACGGAGTTTGGTCCCTGGAAACGCTGGACGTGCGGGACTTCGCCACCGACAAGCACCGGACCGTCGACTCCACGCCCTTCGGCGGCGGCGCCGGCATGGTCATGCGGCCCGACGTGGTCGATGCCGCCATCGGCGCGGCGCTGGCCGGGGTGCAGGCGCGCTGCGGCTCTGCCGACGTGCCCCTGGTTTACCTGACCCCGCGCGGCCGTCGGCTCGATCAGGCCCGGGTCAAGGCGCTATCCGACGGGCCCGGCGTTATTATCCTGTGCGGCCGTTATGAAGGCGTCGACGAACGGGTATTGGAAGCCCGGGACGTTGAGGAAATCAGCCTCGGCGATTTCGTGCTTTCCGGC
The DNA here is from genome assembly GCA_016776525.1 of Rhodospirillales bacterium. GTDB lineage: Bacteria > Pseudomonadota > Alphaproteobacteria > Rhodospirillales > JADHTD01 > JADHTD01. The sequence goes on along the minus strand of JADHTD010000001.1, from coordinate 11,526 downwards.
GGCGAACCGGCGGCCCTCGCCTTGATTGACGCCTGCGTGCGGCTGCTGCCGGGCGTCATGGGGTCGGACCAGTCGTTGGCGGAAGAAAGTTTCGAAAGCGGACTGTTGGAATATCCCCATTACACCCGGCCCCAGGACTGGCAGGGGCGCACCGTCCCCGACGTGCTGGTTTCCGGACACCATGAACGGGTCCGGGATTGGCGCCGGCAACAGGCGGAAAAGATCACCCAGGCACGGCGGCCCGATTTGTGGGCCCGGCTTGCCGGAGAGAAGGAATAGAACGCCGGGGGCATGGTGCCGCCGGTTAAATGAGATTTAGTTGAAGGATGGGGCCGCTTCCTATAAGAAGCGTCTCCAAGGACAGAGGAAAAGTACGATGAACGTTATTGAAGAACTCGAACAGGAACAGCTCAACAAGCTGACCGATGAGCACCCGGTTCCGGAATTTTCCCCCGGCGACACCCTGAAGGTGAACGTCAAGGTGATCGAAGGATCGCGCGAACGGATCCAGGCCTTTGAAGGGGTCTGCATCGGCCGCAAGAACGCCGGCATCAACTCGTCGTTCACGGTGCGCAAGATTTCCTACGGCGAGGGCGTCGAGCGGGTGTTCCCGCTGTATTCAACCGCCATCGCCTCGATCGATGTGGTGCGCCGCGGCGACGTGCGCCGGGCCAAGCTCTATTACCTGCGCGGCCGTTCCGGCAAATCGGCCCGGATCGCCGAAAAGGTCGACCCGCGGGCCCCGCGCGATGCGGCCCAGGCGGAAGCCCTGAAAAAGGCGGAGCAGGAAGCCAAGGCCGCCGAGGCCAAGGCTGCGGACGTTGCTGAGGACGCTGCGGAAGAGACCGCCGCCGAGGAAGCTGCGGCCCCTGAGGAAAAATCTGAGTCCTAAATAACGCTCTTTGCGGGCTGCCGGCAGCGGACGGTCTTAAGTGCCGTCCGTCTGCCTTATCGGCGGCCTTTCGATGACAACAAAGGAGTGACGGATCCCCATGGCCAAGACTCTGTTTGATAAAATCTGGGAAAGCCATCTGGTCGACGTGCAGGACGACGGTACCTGCCTTTTGTATATCGACCGCCACCTGGTGCACGAAGTGACCAGCCCGCAGGCCTTCGAAGGCCTGCGCAATTCCGGGCGCACCGTACGCCGTCCCGACGCGACGCTGGCTGTCGCCGACCACAACGTGCCGACCACCGACCGCAGCCAGGGTATCGAAGAAGAAGAATCCCGCATCCAGGTGGAAGCCCTGCAAGAGAGCGTCGCCGAATTCGGCATCGAATTTTTCGGCATGGATGATATCCGCCAGGGTATCTGCCACGTCATCGGCCCGGAACAGGGCTTCACCCTGCCCGGCACGACCATGGTCTGCGGCGACAGCCACACCGCCACCCACGGCGCTTTCGGCTCGCTGGCCTTCGGCATCGGCACGTCCGAGGTCGAACATGTGCTGGCCACCCAGACCCTGTTGCAGGCCCCGGCCAAGAACATGCGGGTCAACGTCGAAGGCGCCCTGCCGCTGGGCGTCACCCCGAAGGATTTGATCCTCGCCATCATCGGCCATATCGGCACCGCCGGCGGCACCGGCCATGTCATCGAATACACCGGCCAGGCTTTCCGCGATATGTCCATGGAAGGCCGCATGACGGTCTGCAACATGACCATCGAAGGCGGCGCCCGCGGCGGCCTGATCGCCCCCGATGAAACCACCTTCAAGTACCTGATGGGCCGCCCGATGGTGCCCAAGGGTGCCGCCTGGGAAGCTGCTGTCGCCCACTGGAAGACTCTGAAGTCCGACGACGGCGCGCACTACGACAAGGACGTCACCATCCAGGCCGCCGACCTGGTGCCCTATGTTACCTGGGGCACCTCGCCGGAAGACGCCCTGCCGATCACCGGCAGCGTGCCCAGCCCCGATGACGCCGCCGACGAAGGCAACGCCAACGCCATCAAGCGGTCGCTCGATTACATGGACCTGACCCCGGGAACGGCCCTCAAGGACATTGCCATCGACCGGGTGTTTATCGGGTCGTGCACCAATTCCCGCATCGAAGACCTGCGGGCCGCCGCCGCCGTCGCCAAGGGCCGCACCGTCGCCGACACAGTCGGCGCCATGGTCGTGCCCGGCTCCGGACTGATCAAGGAACTGGCCGAAGAAGAAGGCCTCGACAAAATCTTCCTCGACGCCGGATTTGAATGGCGCGAACCGGGCTGTTCCATGTGCCTGGCCATGAACGCCGACAAACTGGAGCCCGGCGAACGCTCGGCTTCGACATCGAACCGCAACTTCGAAGGCCGCCAGGGCAAGGGCGGGCGCACCCATCTGGTCAGCCCGGCCATGGCCGCGGCTGCCGCCATCGCCGGTCACCTGACCGACGTGCGTGATCTGGATTAAGGGAAACATAAAATGGAAAAATTCAAAACCCTGACCGGCGTCGCCGCACCGCTCCCAATGATCAACGTCGATACCGACAAGATCATCCCCAAGCAGTTCCTGAAAACCATTAAAAGGACCGGCCTGGGCAAGAACCTGTTCGATGAGATGCGCTTCAACGACGACGGTTCGGAAAAGCCCGGCTTCGTGCTCAACAAGCCGGCTTACCGCGACGCCAAGATTCTGGTGGCCGGTGAGAATTTCGGCTGCGGCTCGTCGCGCGAACACGCCCCCTGGGCGCTGATGGATTTTGGCATTACCTGCGTCATCGCCCCCAGCTTTGCCGATATTTTCTATAACAACAGCTTCAAGAACGGTGTGCTGCTGATCAAGCTGCCCCAGGAAGACGTTGACAAGCTGATGGACGACGCCGAACGCGGCGCCAACGCCACCCTGACCGTCGACCTGGAAGCCCAGACCATCTCCGGGCCCGACGGCGGAACGATTAATTTCGAGCTCGACCCGTTCTTAAGGAAATGCCTGCTGGAAGGCCTCGACGATATCGGCCTGACCATGCAGAAAAAAGAAAAGATCGACTCTTACGAAGAAAAACAAAAAGCCGCCGAACCCTGGCTCTACGCTTAAATTCCAAGGAACCCAAAAAATGGCTGCCAACAAGAAACTGCTTTTCCTGCCGGGTGACGGCATCGGCCCGGAAGTGATGGGCGAAGTCCGTAACGTCATCGACTGGATGGCCAAGAACCGCACGGTCAGCTTCGACGTCACCGAAGGCCTAGTCGGCGGAGCCTGTTATGAAGCCCACACATGCGCCATCACCGACGAGACCATGGCCGACGCGATGAACGTCGATGCCGTTTTGCTGGGCGCCGTCGGCGGCCCCCAGTGGGACAATGTGGAGCGCCACCACCGCCCGGAAGCGGGCCTGCTGAGATTGCGCAAAGACCTGGAACTGTTCGCCAACCTGCGCCCGGCCACCGTCTTTGACGCCCTGGCCGAAGCCTCCAGCCTGAAAACCGATCTGGTCCAGGGCCTCGACATCCTCATTCTCCGCGAACTGACCGGCGGCGTTTATTTCGGCCAGCCCCGCGGCATCGAAACCCTCGACGACGGCTCCGAGCGCGGCGTCGACACCCAGGTCTACACGACGCCGGAAATCGACCGCATCTGCCGGGTGGCCTTCGAGCTGGCCCGCAAGCGCCAGAACCGGGTGTGCTCGGTGGAAAAGGCCAACGTCATGGAAACCGGCGTGCTGTGGCGCCGGGTCGCCACCGCCACCCACCAGGACGGCTATGAAGACGTCGAGCTGAGCCACATGTATGCGGACAACTGCGCCATGCAATTGGTGCGGGCGCCCAAGCAGTTCGACGTCATCGTCACCGACAACCTGTTCGGCGATATCCTCTCCGATTGCGCCGCCATGCTGACCGGCTCGCTGGGCATGCTGCCGTCGGCCTCGCTCGGCGCCGAGGACGAAAGCGGACGCCGCCGCGCCATGTACGAACCGGTGCACGGCTCCGCCCCGGACATTGCCGGTGAAGGCAAGGCCAACCCGCTGGCCACCATCCTCAGCTACGCCATGTGCCTGCGCTATTCCTTCGACATGGGCGATGACGCCGACCTCATCGAACAGGCCGCCCAGAACGTGCTGTCGCGCGGCCTGCGCACCCTGGACATCATGCAGGACGGCATGACGGCGGTCTCCACCGCCGACATGGGCAAGGCCCTCACCGAGGAACTCGATAAGCTGGTTTAAGCGCCTTCAAGGCCGAAAATCCTTGAAATCAAACGCCGACAGGAGTATTCCTGCCCGCCGATGGAGGAAAGACGATGTCTTTTTTGATGAACGCAATTTTGCAAGACCAAGCGGCTGGGATCGAGTCCCCGGCGATGGTTGCGTGCGCCTCCGCCATTGAAACCAAGACCAAGACGAAAACCACCACGCGGTAAGACGCGGGCCGGATCGTCATACGCTGACGTTTAATCAGGCCCGCGGAACCGATCCGCGGGTTTTTCGTTTGAGGGAAGACCAGGGCCGGGACCAACAGGCCAAATAATTTGGAGTAAAGAAAATGGGTTACAAAGTTGCCGTCGTCGGGGCCACCGGTAATGTCGGGCGCGAACTTTTGAAGACCATGGAAGAGCGCGACTTCCCGGCCGACGAGGTGGTCGCGCTGGCCTCAAGCCGGTCGGTCGGCTACGAGATTTCCTACGGCGAGGACCGGGAGCTGAAGGTTCAGGACCTGGAGACCTTCGATTTCACCGGCACCGATATCGTGCTGTCGTCGCCTGGCGCCAAGGTGTCGGCCCAGTACAGCCCGATTGCCGCCAAGGCCGGGGCCGTGGTCATCGACAATACGTCGCATTTCCGCATGGAACCGGACGTGCCGCTGGTCGTGCCCGAGGTCAACCCGGAGGCCATTGCCGGTTACGCCAAGCGCGGCATCATCGCCAACCCCAACTGTTCGACCATCCAGATGGTGGTGGCGCTGAAGCCCCTGCATGAGGTTGCCGGCATCAAGCGCGTCGTCGTTTCCAGCTACCAGTCGGTGTCGGGCGGCGGCAAGTCGGCGATGGACGAACTGTTCAACCAGACCCGCGGCATTTACGTCAATGAGCCGTTCAGCAAGCACCAGGAAAACTTCACCAAGCAGATTGCCTTCAATGTCATTCCGCACATCGACAGCTTCATGGAAGACGGTTCGACCAAGGAAGAATGGAAGATGGTGGTGGAAACCAAGAAGATCCTGGATGGCGATATTGACGTCACGGCAACCTGCGTGCGGGTGCCGGTGTTCATCGGCCATGCCGAAGCCATCAATCTGGAATTCGAAAACCCGCTCAGCGTAGAGCAGGCCCGCGGCGTCCTTAAATCCGCCCCCGGCATCACCGTCGTCGACCACCGGGCCGACGAAGGTTACGTGACGCCCGCCGAATGCGCCGGGGAAGACGCCGTCTTCGTCAGCCGCATCCGCCGTGATCCGACGGTGAAGAACGGTCTTAACCTGTGGGTGGTTTCCGACAACCTGCGCAAGGGGGCGGCCCTCAATACCGTGCAGATCGCCGAGGAACTGATCCGCAGCCACCTCAAGAAGGCGGCTTGAACGGCGTTTCAAACGCACTAACATTAAAGGCGGCGCCCGAGAAAATCCCGAGCGGGCCACAGTCCCGCGACGACGTATTTGCGTAATTCAAAGAGTGCCGCTTTTTTTGGGGCAGCAGGCATTCCGGAGATAAACTCAGGATGAAAAAAACAGTCCTTGTTTTAATGGCCATCGCCCTGGTGGCGGTGCTGGGGCTGGGGAGTTGTTCGACGGTGTATTACGACGGGCCCACATCTGATCATTTCAACGGCAAGGTTTTCCTCAACCCGGTGCCGAGGCAGGAAGGCTTTCTCGATTTCCTCAAATGGCGTTTTGGCCGCGACCCGGCGCCCTGGCCCGAGTGGGTGGATATCGGCCCCACCGCCAAACCGCCGGCCCGCATCGAAGGCGATGACCTGCGGGTCACCTTCGTCAACCATGCCACCGTCCTCATCCAGACCCGGGGCCTTAATATCCTCACCGACCCCCACTGGTCTGAGCGCGCCAGCCCGTTCAGTTTCTACGGCCCCAAACGGGTGCACGCGCCGGGGGTGGCCTTCGAGGACCTGCCGAAGATCGACGCCGTTCTCGTCAGCCACAATCATTATGACCATTTTGACCTGAAGACCCTGCAACGGCTTTACGACCGGGACCGGGCGCGGATTTTCTTCGGCCTCGGCAACGACGCCGTCCTCGCCAAGTACCGTTCCGACCTGAAGTCTGAAATCTTGGATTGGCAGGGCGGGGCGGACTTGGCCCCCGGCGTGCGTGTGCATTTCCAATACGCCAAGCATTGGTCGGCCCGCGGCCTGTTCGACCGCAACCGGGCCCTGTGGGGGGCCTTTGTCATCGAGACGCCGGGCGGCAACATCTATCACGCGGGCGATACGGGCTATTCCGGGCATTTCCGGAAGGCGGCTGAGAAATTCGGCGGCTTCCGCCTGGCCCTGCTGCCGGTCGGTCATTACGCGCCGCGCTGGTTTATGCACTATGCCCATATCAACCCGGAAGAAGCCGTGCAGGCTCACAAGGATTTACGGGCGTCCCACAGCCTCGGCATGCATCTGGGCACCTTTCCGCTGACCGACGAAGCCCGCGAAGAACCGGAACAAAGATTACAGGCAGCGCTTCGGGGGGCAGGCGTGGCCGACGGCGTCTTCCGCACTCTGAAGCCGGGCCAGGCCTGGCCGGTACCGCATCGGGCGTCGCCGTAGACCCTCATTGCGGGGCTGGGATTTGGGTAACCGCGGAAAGGGACTTCAGCCGTCGTCGGACCAGGACTTTTCCGTGCTCTCGCCGTTTTCACCGCTGTCGCCGTCGGCCAGCGGATCATCCTGGCGGCGTTCGGGACCGTCATAGGTGAAGTTGGCCCGCTTGCGCCGCCGGTCGGGCCCGAAATAGGTTTTCGAGCGGACGAACTGCCGGGGCCGTTCGATGACGTTTGAAATGTGCTTATAAAGGGTGCGGGCCGAAATCGGCTTGACCAGGAATTCGTTAATGCCGACGTCGCGGGCTTCCAGGATGCGGGAGTGTTCCGAATGGCCGGTGATCATGATGATCGGCAGATAGGGGTTCTGGCTGTCGGAACCGGTGCGGATCATGCGGGCCAGTTCGATGCCGTCGACCGTCGGCATCTGCCAGTTGGTGATCAGGATATCGGGCAAGAAACCGCTGTTGAGTATCTTCAGGGCGTCGGCGCCGTCACCGGCTTCCTTGACGTCCCGGCACTGGAAGATATTCAGGATCGACTTCACGATACGCCGCATGAACGTATTGTCGTCGACCACCAGAATGCTGACGTTGTCCAGACTCAGGCCCATATCGGACGTTGCCCCTGCCCCATTTTGTTGCCGGATGAGCATACCCGGCAAACCCACAATGGATTATTAATCCATCTCATCGCATTCAACAACCGGCAGAAGCAAATGAGGCGACGGCAAGGCTTGCCAGCGGGCAGTCCAGGCGATACTTTTTTCGCAACTGCGAAGTGATAAAAGTCTAACGAATAATAAAAGACCAAGGAGGTTGACCATGCCGACCACCGTCCGCCCGCGCCGCAGCGTGCTTTACATGCCGGGCGCCAATACCCGCGCATTGGAAAAGGGAAGGACGCTACCAGCCGACGGCCTGATCCTGGACCTCGAGGATTCGGTGGCGCCCGATGCCAAGGGCGAAGCGCGCACCAACATCATTGCCGCCCTCGCCGAGGGCGGTTATGGAAACCGGGAAATCCTGGTCCGGGTCAATGCCCTGGAGACGCCTTGGGGCCGCGACGATATCGCCGCCCTGGCCGGTTGCGGCGCCGATGCCCTGTTGCTGCCGAAAGTGGAAAGCGCCGAGCATGTCCGGGAAGCCGATGCCCTGATGGCGGATAACGGGGCGCCAGCCGATATGGCGCTGTGGTGCATGATGGAAACGCCCCGGGCCATGTTGCGGGCCGAAGAGATCGCCGGCGCCAGCCCGCGCCTCGGCGGGTTCGTCATGGGCACGTCGGACCTGGCCAAGGACTTGGGTTGCGCCCATACGCCGGACCGCCTGCCGATGCTGACCAGCCTCGGCTTGTGTGTGCTGGCGGCCAAGGCGGAAGGCCTGGCCATCCTCGACGGGGTGCTCCTCGACCTGTCCGACGACGAAGGTTTCGAAGCCGCCTGCCGTCAGGGGGCGGACATGGGCTTCGACGGCAAGACCTTGATCCATCCGAAAACCATCGAGGCCGCCAACCGGGTCTTTGCGCCGAGTGAAGAAGACATCGCCTGGTCGGAAAAAATCATTGCCGCCCATGCCGAGGCCGAAAAGGACGGCAAGGGTATCGTCCTGGTTGACGGCAAGCTGATTGAAAACCTGCATGTGGAAAGCGCCCGGCGACTTGTCGCCATGGCCGCCATGATCAAGGAGGCGGAAGCCCCATGAGCGATACCCCGGAGACCGCCGGCAAGGCCAATCCCGGCAACTATTTCGAGGACTTCCGCCTCGGCCAAGAGATCATCCACGCCACGCCGCGCACTGTCAGCGAAGGCGACATGGCGCTCTATACGGCGCTCTACGGGTCGCGCTTTGCGATCCATTCCTCGGATGTTTTTGCCGGTGACCTGGGTTTCGACGGGGTGCCGCTGGATGACTTGCTGGTCTTCCACATCGTCTTCGGCAAGACGGTGCCGGACATCTCGCTCAATGCCATCGCCAATTTGGGCTATGCCATGGGCCGCTTTGAGGCGCCGGTGCAGGCGGGCGATACGCTCTCCGCCACCTCGGACGTCATCGGCCTCAAGGAGAATTCCAACGGCAAGACGGGCGTCGTCTATGTGCGCACCCACGGGGTCAATCAGGTCGGCGAGACGGTGCTCGATTATGTGCGGTGGGTGATGGTCCGCAAACGCGATCCGCAAGCCGAGTGCGTGGAAAACCTGGTGCCGGAATTGGCCGAGGTGGTCGCGCCCGAGAGCCTTTTCGTGCCGGAAGGCCTGTCCATGGAGGATTACGACCTGTCGCTGTCGGGCAGTCCGCACCTGTGGGATTCCTATAGCGTTGGCGAAAAGATCGACCATGTGGACGGCATGACCATCGAAGAGGCCGAACACATGATGGCGACCCGGCTCTACCAGAACACGGCGAAGGTTCATTTCAACCAGCATGCGGCGGCGGCCGGCCGCTATCCTAAGCGTATCGTCTATGGCGGCCATATCATCAGCCTGGCCCGGTCGTTAAGCTTCAATGGTCTGGCCAACGCCTTTCGGGTGGCCGCCCTCAATGCCGGCAGCCACGTCGCGCCAACTTTTGCCGGCGACACCATCTATGCCTGGTCGGAGGTTCTCGACAAGGCGGCGCTGAGCGCCCACGAAGACATCGGGGTGCTGCGCTTAAGGACGGTGGCGGTCAAGGACAAGGCCTGTGACGGGTTTCCTTATAAAGATGAGGGCGGCGCCTATGATCCGGCCGTCGTCCTCGACCTCGATTACTGGGTGTTGATGCCGCGGCTCTACGGCTGACCGCGGGGCTTTTTCCCGGGAACTCTGATAAATAGAAAGTTGCCCGTTTCCAACCTGCGTTCATATTGTGAACACAGTGGCTTTACTGCCGATTTTATAGATTGATACGGTACGAGGCGGTGTTCATTCGGGCCAACAATCCGCATATGGATGCAGCACGGACAGCACATACAAAATGTAGTTGTTTCGCGGAATCGGCTCTGCTAAATAAATGAGGCGTCAGGTATGCTGGTCCTGGGAAACCTGCATAACGCATCACAAGGATGCTCCTGACGCCTCGAATTGGAGCCGGCCAGGCTCCGCGCACTTGAAAGTTGCCTCTACAGCATCGCGCCACTTTCCGAAAACGAACCCTGGGCAGAGAACCGTTTTCTTCCGGTGCCGCTGTCTGCTGGAGGGAAGTCCCGTTTCCGGGACGGCCCGTCCAACACACAATCAACGGCGTAAATCCTGTTTCACAAAGCGGACCCAAAAAGCCGTGACCCCTACGGGACATTGCTCCCGGAGCCAAACCCCCGAAAGGGCCCCACTCCGTTTGGGAAAACCCGGCCCCTTTTGAATTCCATTCCCGAAGGAACGTCCTTCTCAAGGACTTGGTTCCCGGGATCCGGTCTCGCCTACCGCAAGCGGTCGGCTGCTCCGTCTCCCCCGGCTTTCCTGTGATCGGGCCGAAACCCTTTCACCGGTCCACCGGCCTTTCAAAACTCCCGGGATCCCCGAGGGAACCCCGCCAGCCCTGAAATCCATTGGACTCTCCGAAGAGAACCCTCCGGTCTGCGAGTCCGCCGTCCCTTCCGAAGAAGTTTCTGCGGCCTCCGGCGTCTCAGTACCGTCCGAAGACGGTGCCGGGACCCCGGCGCCTCCGGGTCTTCCGAAGAACACCCCAAGGCCTCGCATCAGGTCCGCCCCGCTGGCGAAACGGGGCTTTACGCAGACTTCCGCTCTAACGCCACCCGGGCCGAAACCCGAATTTTGCCGCGCCGTCCGGGCCGAAGCCCTTCTGTCGCCACGACCGGGCCGAAGCCCTGCCGCCTTTGCGGACGTCCAGCCCTGAAACCGTTCCGGCATCTAAAGAACAAGTCCCCAAATACCATCCCCGTTTCCGGGCCTACAAACCCTTAAGCAAGTTCCAAAAAATCCCGAAAGATAAATCAGCCCCCACTGAAGAATTCGTAACGTCGACGCTTTCGCGTGCGGAAGTATGGTGAAGAGTATCGAGTCGTAATTCAATATGGAATAAGGGGGATAGCTATAGAAATCTGTGCATAAGATTCCCACCTGTTCACATTTCATGCACACCTTTTCCACAGTCCGGCGCACACCGGGAAACGAGGTCCCTAAAAATCAACGCCTTACCGCAGGTGCGTTGTCGAAAACCCGGGAATTGCCAGAATTATTTTTTATACTAAAGAATATTTTTCTAAGCGGTCCGGCGATGCCCGTACTGACGCCACCCAGGGACTATCCATCGGCGCTGGCGTTCTGTAGGCTGGCGTTATGGCGACCACCGGTGACACAGGCTCCGAAATGCCCCCCGAGATCCTCATCGAGGACGCGGCCATCGCTTTTGACGGCCATCGGGTACTGACCGGCATCGACCTGGCGATCAAGCGGGGCGATGTGCTGGCCATCGTCGGCGGGTCGGGTTGCGGCAAGACGGTGCTGATGAACCTGATCCTCAACCAGCTTGAACCCGACCGGGGCCGGGTGCTGGTTACCGACCACGAACTTCCCGGCCAACCGCTGGTCGACCTGGCCAAGATCGATGATGACGAGAAAGACCGTATCCATACGCACTGGGGCGTCGTCTTCCAGCGGAACGCGCTGTTCTCGGGCACCGTTTTTGACAACATCGCGCTGTGGCTCCGCGAGGTGAAAAACCAGGACGACGCCACCATCGAGACCGTTGCCCGCCGGGTGCTTGATGCCGTCGATTTGCCCGGCGATGACGGTTTCCTGAACCATGACACGGACGAGCTTTCGGGCGGCATGGCAAAAAGGCTGGCCATCGCCCGGGCCCTTTCCATGAACCCGCTGGTTGTTTTCTATGACGAACCGACGACGGGG
>JADHTD010000146.1 GCA_016776525.1 Rhodospirillales bacterium | reverse complement strand
CTGCCTGATCACCCTGTTGCAGTTCTTCCGGGTCGGTATGCGTTATATTTTTAAACCGTATAAAGTTCTCTAAAGATAAAATAAAAAGCGAGATTTCATGTCCGGCATTGAAGTAGGCATTGCCTCCGTCATCCTTATTGTTCTCCTCATCTACACCGGTCTTTATATCCCGGTGGCCTTGGGGCTGGTTTCCTTTATTGGCGTCTGGATCATCCGCGACAACGTCGATATCGCCGTTGCCCTGTTGTCGGAATCGATCGCCGATACGGTATCGGAACTGGTTTTCGCCACCGTTCCCCTGTTCGCCCTGATGGGGCTGATCGTCAGTAAGGCCGGGCTCGGCAAGGACGTCTACGAAGTCGCCAACTTCGTCTTTTACCGGATCCGCGGCGGCCTCGGCATCGCCACGGTGGCGGCCAACGCCATCTTCGCCTCGATCACCGGCTCATCGATCGCCTCGGCTTCGGTCTTCACCCGGGTTGCCGTTCCCGAAATGCGCCGCTTCGGCTTCAAGTCCCGCTTCACGGTCGGTGTTGTCGCCGGCAGTTCGGTGTTGGGCATGCTGATCCCGCCGAGCGCTATGCTCATCATCTACGCTATTGTCACCGAACAGTCGGTCGGCCAGATGTTCGTCGCCGGCATCGTGCCGGGCCTCATCCTGGCAACGGCCTTTGCCATTACCATCCTCATCCTGTCCTACCTCCTGCCCAATTTCGTCGGCGGCAGTGACTCCAAGGACGTGGCGGCCGAAGACTGGGCGCACCTGACGATCCTGGACCTGGTCTGGAAAGTGGTCCCCGTCATCGTCCTGGTGCTGGTCGTGCTGGGCGGCATTTACGGCGGCGTCGTCACCCCGGTGGAAGCCGGCGCCATGGGCTCGCTGGCCGCCCTTATCATCGCCTGGTCGAAGAAGGCGCTGTCCTGGCGGGACCTGTGGGAAGTGCTGGTCGAAACCGGCCACATTACGGCCGCCATCCTGTTCCTGATCATCGCTGCCTCCATGTATTCTCGCATGCTGGGCGTCGCCGGCCTGCCGACCCTGTTCGGCGAATGGCTGGTCGGCCTCAACATGAGCCTGCCGGCCATCATGGCGATGTATGTGGTCTTGATGCTGCTGTTGGGCACTATCCTCGACACGGCCTCGATTATCCTCATTGTGGTGCCGCTGTTCCTGGCGGCGCTCGACAGTTTCGGCGTTGATCTGGTTTGGTTCGGAATCGTCACCGTGGTCGGCGCCGAGATCGGCCTGCTGACTCCGCCCTTGGGCATATCGTGTTTCGTCATCAAGAGCACCATCAACGACCCGGATGTTTCGCTGGCCGATATCTTCACCGGCGCCTTCCCGTTCGCGGTGACTATGCTGCTGGTGCTGATCCTGCTGATCGCCTACCCGCAACTGAGCATCTATCTCGTCCAGTATATGTAGCGAGCTTTCTTCGGAAGCTTGCCTCCTAACCGGCAGGGATCGAGTCGCAACAGACAATCCGCCACTTGAGGACACTGCCATAAACAGGCGTGAACGCTTGGCGTTGGTTATCCTCGCGGAGCCTAAGCCCCGCACCCCTTTTATGAGTAACAGTACGCGTTTAGAGGCGGTTTTTGTGCGTTTCGACCCCGTTCGAAACGGGATAAGTCTTTGATATCGCTAAAAACAGGCCCGAATCCGCGCCGAAACCTCATCATTTCTTAGCATTTCTTCGTATTCACACTGTCAAAGAGCGAAACGCCCGATCAGGCGGTCGCTTAGTGTTGCATAACCGCTGAATTATGTAAAGGAATTTATACCTTATTAAGGATCATAAAGCACACACCATTAGCCTTGGATTAATTTTTCAACTTGAAGATTTGAAAAGCATTATCTTCGGCGATCAGTTTCGCGGTTGCGGGTGTCAATTGGCCAAGCAACTGGCGGAAGCGGTTCACTCGAAGCGAATAGTTCCGGCGGTTCATACCGCGTGCGTGGGCGACATCCATGCCGATGGTGAAGCGGTCCGGGAAATCTTCATAAACCTGCTTCATGCGGGGAAAGAATATTCCACCTACCTCCATGAGCGTCGTATATGACTCCATGCGCGGTAGCCCGGTGCCGTAGTTATGTCTCCCGATATTGGTCATGCTGGCAAGGTCGCAGAACAGGTTCCCGTGCTTTTCCAGCTTCGACCGAATCACCTTGGCGTGACTTCGTCCGCAATTGTGGGCCCAAACATAGCGAACCGATTTGTATTCATCGATGAGCTGGCTGAAATCGGCGACCAGGCCGGGCTCGCCTTCCATATGGATGACGATCGGCACGTCGAACCGCTTAGCAATACCGCTAAGCCTTCTGATGAAAGTCGAATTTATCGGATGATCCTGCTCGGAATGCCGACTCTTCGAATAGGCAAAATGCCGGACGATCACTTCTCCGATCCCGTAGAATTTTCCCGAGGACAACCTCCGTTCTGTTCTCTTCAGGAGAGGTTCGAGAAGGCTTTCGTCGTGCCATTTGTTGGATTCAGTCAACCACGGTAACTGCATGCCGACCAGGGGAAAGAACCGGCCTGGATAGGAAGCCGCCATTTCGAGCGAAAGCTCATCGCGACCCGCGACATCGTCAGGCTTGCCCGGATAGTATCGGGCCATCAGTACCTGCCGGGTTACATTGTTGAATTCCATGATGCGGTTGATCGTATTAGGGTCGAACGATGCGCCCATGTGCCCATGGGCATCGAATATGGGGCCATCGTAGGGGTCGGCGCCTGCGTCCGAGACATGGAGGAAGATGACGACAGCGACAAACAACGGAATATGCTTAAACGACATACTCCACCTAACCTTTCAAACTATGCATGATTATAGCATATGGAGGCTGTCCAGGGATAATATCGCCTGGTTTCTAATCGTACATCACAGGACCCAGATAAGGGGCGGAGAGTCCGCTTATGAGGGTTAACCCCCCTACCCCACCACTAGGTAGTGAAGACTGAACAGGTCGTCGGCGTCGGTCCAGGTGTGGACCGCCTGGAAACCGGCTTGGGCGGCGAGATTGTGGAACTCAGCGATTGAGTATTTGTAGGAGTTCTCGGTGTGGATGGTCTCGCCCTTCTCGAAAGAGAAACGCTTCCCGTCAACATGCACGGCTTGCAGTTTGTTACTGACCAGATGCATTTCGATGCGCCCGGCGGCGGCGTTATAAAAAGCATGGTGGGCGAAGGCCTCCAGGTCGAAATCGCCGCCGAGCTCGTCGTTGATGCGCCTGAGCAGGTTGAGGTTGAAAGCCGCCGTCACCCCCGCCCCGTCATTGTAGGCGGCATTGAGGATCGATGCGTCCTTCTTTAGGTCGACACCGATGAGCAATCCGCCGCCGGGGCCCAGCAGATCGGCCTTCCAGGTGAGGAAATCAAGGGCCGCCGCCGGGTCGAAATTGCCGATGGTCGAGCCCGGGAAAAAACCGACCCGTGGACCGTTAAGAGGACCGGCGGGGGTTCCTGCGGGAAGTTCGAAGCGTTCGGTAAAATCGGCGCACACCGGCATCACCGCCACCTGCGGGTAGTCGGCGGCCAGGGTGCGGGCGGATTGCTCCAGGTGCTCACGGGAAATATCCACCGGTACATAGGCCGCCGGATTGTGCAGGGCATCCAGCACAATGCGGATTTTGACGCTGGAACCGCTGCCGAATTCGATAAAGACGGCGTCCTCCGGGATAAGGTCGCCGATCTCGGCGGCCTTGTCGGCCAACAGCTTCAGTTCGGTGCGGGTCGGGTAATATTCCGGCAGCTGGCAGATTTGGTCGAACAGCTTCGAGCCCGCCTCGTCATAGAAGTACTTGCACGGCAGTTGCTTTTGCGCCCGGCCGAGACCCGCCAGCACGTCGGTCCGGAAATCATCTTTATCGGCAGGCTCGAAATCATGGAAGGCATGCAGGGCCTGGCGGTTCTCAAAGGGCGGGTTCATGTGGCATCCTCCGCCAGCCTCAGCCCGAAGAACTGCCAGCGTTGATGGGGATAGAAGAAATTGCGGTAGGTGGCCCGCACATGGCCGTCCGGGGTGGCGCAGGAGCCGCCCTTGAGAACCAGTTGATTGGCCATGAATTTGCCGTTGTATTCGCCGACGGCGCCCGGCGGCGGCGTAAAGCCGGGATAGGGTGAGTAAGCACTGCCGGTCCATTCCCAGACATCGCCGAACATCTGTTGCAGTCCGTCGGTTGCCTCGAACGGCGCCACCGGCCTGAGCAGGCCGGAACCCAGGGTATTGCCGCTGGGTTCAAGGGCATTTTCCAGACCCATGGAAGCAACCTCCCATTCGGCTTCCGTCGGCAGGCGCTTGCCGGCCCAGGCGGCATAGGCCGCCGCCTCATAGGCGCTGACATGGCAGACCGGGTCGATATCGAGCACCGGTTGCGGGCCATTGAGAGTCATCTGCGTCCAGCCGCCCTCGGACTCTTCGTCTTCCCGCCAGTAAAGCGGCGCCTGCCAGCCTTCGGCCAGCACCGTCGCCCAGCCGTCGGCCAGCCATAGCAACGGATCGTCATAGCCGCCGTCGGCCATGAACTGTTTCCAGTCGCCGTTGGTGACGGTGCGGCTGGCCAGCCGGAAGGGTTCCAGCCAGACCCTGTGGCGCGGTCCTTCGTTGTCATAGGCGAAACCCGTCCCCCCATGGCCGGTCTCCATCAGGCCGCCCTCGAACTCGGCCCAGCCGAGTTCCGCCGTCTGCCGGGCCGGGGCCGGACGGTACGGCTGGAAGGCTGGTTTCAGGGGATTGAGCGAGAACAGGTGCAGGATATCGGTGAGCAGCAGTTCTTGGTGCTGTTGTTCGTGGTTGAGGCCGAGCTCAACCAGGGGCGCGATTTCCGCCCACAGGTCTTCCGACGCCGTATCGATGAGCCGCGCCATGGCATCGTCCACATGGCGGCGGTAGCGGGCGATCTCGTCGACCGGGGGCCTTGTCAGCAGGCCCCGCTGGGGCCGCGGGTGGCGTTCGCCGGCCAGTTCGTAATAGGAATTGAACAGGTAGTAATAGGTCTCGTCGAAGGCTTCATAACCGCCCAGGTTGGGCACCAGCAGGAAGGCATCGAAGAACCAGCTGGTATGACCCAAGTGCCATTTGGCCGGGCTGGCGTCGGGCATCGACTGCGCGGTCTGGTCTTCCGGCGTTAGATTACCGGCCAGGTCTTCGGACTGGCGGCGGACGCGGCGGTAGGCGTCGAGGCAGGCGGCCCGGTCCGCCGGACCGGGTGTCGGTGAGTTCTTGGTGTCGTGCAAAGTATCCCCAATGCCCGTTCGGGCTATGTGGTGCCGCCGGGGGCTCGAACGGTGGCGTCCTCCCAAATCCGGTCCCTTAGGCCGGAAACCCCTGGAATCATTCCAAGTCTAAACGGAGCGATGCCGGAAAGGAACCGTTAAGCCGGATTTAAACGCCAAAAGCGGATGAATTTTTTGTGAAGTCTGATGTTTTAGGACTCGCCCCCCACCCAACCGCACCTGGGATGTGTGAGGAGCGAAGCGACTAGCGACCAAGGGGGAGCGCAGCCTGTCCGGCGCTTGAGGACAATTAAAATTAAGGGAATCGACCCCCACCCCACCGCTTATCCCAAGTGCGGTGGGGTGGGGGTCGAAATTCCGCAACCCAATTAGAAGACGATGCCCGGCAGGTAGGTGGCGATCTCGGGGAAAATGATGATCAGCACCATGCCGATCAGCATGGCGATCCAATAGGGCGTCGAACTCTTGAATATCTGTACGATGGTGATGTCCGGATCGTCTTCCTGAATGGCCGCCTTCACCGTATAGACCAAGAGGCCGAAGGGCGGCGTCAGCAGCCCGGCCTCGATGGCGATGATGCCGATGATGGCAAAGGCGATCGGGTCGACACCCAGCTGTACGGCAATCGGGTGGAAGATGCCGACCGTCAGCAGCATGATGGAAATGGAATCGATAACCATGCCCAGGGCAAACCAGATCAGCACCATGACGCCGATGATCATCCACGGCAGCATGCCGGAGCCGAGGAAGACGTCCTGGATGGCATTGCCGACGCCGGTGATGGCCAGGGTCCGCGAATAAATCGAAGCCGTCAGCAGCAACAACAGGATCGGCGCCGAGGTGCGGCCCACCGACAGGATCGAGTCGATGATGTCCTTAAACCGCATGCCCTTAATGATGCCCAGCATGAGGCCGATGAAGGCGCCGGCGCCGGCGCCCTCGGTCGGTGTGAAGACACCGAACCAGATGCCGCCGAGCACGGAAACCACCACCAGGGAGATGCCGATGGCGCTGGTCCACACCGCCATCGGGCTGACGTCGTGGCCTTCCAGGGCCGCCACGTCATCGCTGGCATCGCGGCCGCCGCCGACCGCCGACGGATTGCTGATGGCGACGATAAGAACATAGATGATGAACAGGGACACCAACAGCAAGCCGGGGAACACACCGGCGGCAAAGATTTTGCCGATCGACTGTTCGGTGAGCAGGCCCCAGACGATCATCAGCACGCTCGGCGGGATCAACATGCCGAGGCAGCTGCTGCCGGCAACCGTGCCCAGGGCAAAGCCGTGGTGGTAACCGAAGCGTTTCATTTCAGGATAGGCAATGCGCGAGAAGGCGGCGGCCGAGGCAATGCTGACGCCGGTGACGAAGGAAAAGATGGCGTTGCCGAGAACCGTGGCGATGGCCAGCCGCCCGGGGATGCGCCGAAGGCCCCGGTTGATGCCGATATAAACGTCCGTAACGGCGCCCGATTTACCGATGAATTCACCCATCAGCATGAACAACGGAATAACGGCAAAGACATAATCGCGGAGCGCTTCGAAAGCGGTGCTGGCGAACACTTTTTCGATCATCTGGTACTGGCCGTAGACGAGATAAATGGCCAGGGCGCTGGTCATGCTCAGGGCAATGGCGATATGCACACCGAAAGCAACCAGTAT
>JADHTD010000145.1 GCA_016776525.1 Rhodospirillales bacterium | reverse complement strand
ATTTGTAGGCTTCAATCGGGTCGCGTTTGATACCCCAGCCCTGGGCGTACATGGAACCGATAAGGTATTGCGCCGCCGCGTGGTTCTGGTTGGCCGCCCGCGTGTACCAGTCGAAGGCGGCACTGTAATCGTGGGCCACACCGCGGCCGTCGAAATAAAGCTGGCCCAAGGCGAATTGCGCGTCGGCATAGTTGCCGAGGCTGGCAGCCTGCCTGTAGAACTCAGCTGCCTTGCGGTAATCCTGTTTGACGCCTTTGCCCCGCTCAATCATGCCCGCCAAGGCATAGCGGGACGGAACATGGCCTGTGTCGGCGGCTTTCTTGAGCCAGCGGTAGGCCTCACCGTAATCCGGCTTGCGGCGCTTTTCGGAGGTCAGATAGAGCAGGCCCAGCTCGTATTGGGCCCTGATGTCACCCTTCTCGGCCCGCGGTTGCAGGATTTCCCAGGGTGAACGCGGCTGGTCTCCGTC
The DNA here is from genome assembly GCA_016776525.1 of Rhodospirillales bacterium. Lineage (GTDB taxonomy): Bacteria > Pseudomonadota > Alphaproteobacteria > Rhodospirillales > JADHTD01 > JADHTD01. The sequence continues at coordinate 6,455 of JADHTD010000145.1, read as the reverse complement.
CAGGCCGCCCAGGTAATAATGGACGTACCAGACCGTAACCCCGGCCAGCAGAACGACCGCCATGGCTATAAACAGAAACCGTCTCATGGTTCCGTTTTACAGGAGCTTCTCACAGATGGGGAGGGCGAATAGCGTTATCGGGCAGGCCGTTTGCTGTAATTATGATCGTTGATGCCAACTTCCTGCTGGCCGTCGCCGTGCGGATCTTTCTTTTCATAACAGGACACTTTGCCGAGGGTCTTGTAACAATGCACCTGCCGGGTAGGGTTGTTCTCGTCATCCAGGCAATAAGCCTTACCATCCTCGATCCGGGTCGAGGAACAATCCTTGCCGCTAAAATAGGAAATCAAATGGTCATGTGCTGTTTTTCCGGTTCCCATCAGGGTTGCCGTTTCAACGATGACCCATTCACAGGAAGCCAAAAGCAACAGTCCGGAGAGTAAGACAACTATCCGCATTTTCCCGTCCTTCGTCCCAATTGTAGCGCCAAATGGTGCTATTGATGAACGAATATTCCCAGTTCACCAAGCCTCACCCTAAGCCCTGCGGGTTAAAGAGCGGTTAAACTATCCGATAATTAATCCGGAAACAGCGTATCCGGGTTTGCCTTCCGCCGCCGCTGAGGATATTTTACCTCCACTTCCGGTCCTATTTTTTCTGGAGATCATTACGTGGCCGATCACGCACAAGACAGCCTGTTCCGTGAAATCGACGAAGAACTGAAGCAGGAACACTACGAGAAGCTTTGGAAGAAGTACGGCACATACATTGTCGGGGCGGCGGTTCTTATTGTCTTGTCGGTGGCCGCCTTCAAGGGATGGCAGGCCTATGACATCAAAACCCGCATGGCCGAAGGCGTACAGTTCAACAAGGCCCTCAGCCTGACCCAGGAAAACAAACCGGAAGCGGCGCTGGATGCCTTTTCCGCCCTCGCCGATAAAGCCGGTGACGGCTATGGGCTGCTGGCCCGATTCCAGCAAGCGGCCCATTTGGCAAAAAGCGGCGACAAAACCGGCGCCGGGGACATTTACAAGAAAATCTCCGCCGATAGCGGCGTCCCTACCCTTTACCAGAACCTGGCCGTAATCCTGGGCGTCTTACAGGACCTGGATACAGCCGACCCGGCCGATATCAACGCCCGTCTGGCGCCGTTGACCGCCGATTCCAATCCCATGCGCTATTCCGCCCAGGAACTGTCCGCCATGCTGGCCTTGCGGACCGGCGACCTTAAAAAGGCCAAGGAAATTTACACCACTTTAAGCCAGGATGCGGCAGCACCGTCCGGCCTGCGCACCCGGGCCGGGGAACTGCTGGCCGTGCTGGGGAAATAACGGATGGTGGCGATGCCGAAGACCACAGGAAGCCGGATGAAAAATTACCTGCAACGGGGTTTTACCGCCGTTTTCGCAATCTCCATCGCCGCCACCTTGGGCGCCTGTGATACCTGGTTCGGTACAGTCGATAAGGATCCCCTGCCCGGCAAACGGATTTCCGTCCTCACCCACCAACGCCAGCTGATACCGGACCCGGAATTGGCTAAAGTTGAAATCCTGTTGCCGGCGCCGTCCCCGAACGCCAATTGGCCGCAACCCGGCGGCTTCGCCAACCACGCCATGCATCATATCGAGGTCAGCGACAACCCCGAGCGCGTCTGGGATATCGATGCCGGGGTCGGCTCGGATGATGAGGAAAAGTTCGTTTCATCGCCAATCGTCGCCGACGGCAAGGTCTTCGTCATGGATGCGGAAACCAACGTCAGCGCCTTCAATGCGGAAAACGGCAGCCAATTATGGACCCGGGAACTGACTCCCGACGAAGAGGACGACGGCCATATCAGCGGCGGCATCGCCTATGAACAGGGCCGGGTTTTCGCGACCACCGGTTTCGCCCAGGTCGTCGCCCTGGACGCGGAAAGCGGCAAGGTTATCTGGCGCAAGAGCATCGGCGGCCCCATGCGGGCGGCCCCGACGGTCCGCGCCGGGCGGGTTTTCGTGGTCACCGTCGATAACAGGCTGTTCGCCCTGTCGGCAGCCGACGGGTCGACGCTGTGGTCGCACCGGGGTATCGCCGAACTGGCCAGCATCCTGGGCGGCGGCAGCCCCGCCGTTGATGGCGGGGTGGTGGTTGTCCCCTTCTCTTCCGGTGAACTGGTGGCGCTGAAAGTGGAAAACGGCCGTGTGCTGTGGAACCATTCCCTGTCGGCAGCTAGACGCACCGATGTCGTCTCCACCCTGTCGCATATCCGCGGACGACCGGTCATCGACCGGGGGCTGGTTTTTGCCATGTCCCACGGCGGCCTTCTGGTCAGCATCGACCTTCGTTCGGGACGCCGCCTTTGGGATAAGGTCATCGGCGGCCTGGAAAGCCCCTGGGTGGCGGGCGATTACCTGTTCCTGCTGACCAATGATGCCGAACTGGTCGCCCTGTCGCGGAAAAACGGCGGCGCCCACTGGGTGACGCCGCTTCCCCGCTATGAGGACGAGGAAGACAAGGAAGACCCGATCATCTGGACCGGGCCGATCCTGGTCAGCGACCGCCTGATCATCGCCGGATCCAACAGCGAGGCCCTGGCCGTATCCCCTTATGACGGCGCCATCCTCGGCAAGGTGGAGATGCCGGACGGCGTTACCGTGCCGCCGGTGGTTTCCGATCGCAGCATTTATTTCCTCTCCGACGATGCCGAACTGATCGCCTATCGTTAGGCGATCAGCCTTGAGTGCGGAACCAATCCATGTCCTTTACCGTCGCAATCATCGGCCGCCCCAATGTGGGGAAATCGACCCTTTTTAACAGGCTGGTCGGCAAACGGCTTGCCATCGTCGATAACATGCCCGGCGTTACCCGCGACCGCCGCGAAGGCGAAGGGCGGATTGCCCACCTGCGCTTCACGGTGATCGACACGGCCGGCCTCGAAGAAGCCGGCGACAGCGCCCTCGAAGGCCGCATGCGCCAACAGACCGAACGCGCCCTCCTGGATGCGGACGTCGCCCTCTTACTGATCGACGCGCGGTCCGGCATTACCCCCATCGACAGCCATTTTGCCGACTGGATCCGGCGTCACCCGACACCAGTTGTCCTGGTTGCCAACAAGTGCGAAGGCGGCGCCGGGGAAAGCGGTCTGCTGGACGCTTATTCCTTAGGCCTGGGCCAACCACTGCCCGTTTCCGCCGAGCATGGGGAAGGCATGGGCGATCTGTATGACGCGCTGGCGCCCTATGCCGTTGAAGAAACGCCGGAAGAGCATCCGTCCTCCGGTGATCAGGAAGACGATCCGTCCCGCCCCCTGCAACTGGCCATCGTCGGCCGTCCCAATGTCGGCAAGTCCACCCTGGTCAACCAACTGCTCGGCGACGATCGCATGCTGACCGGCCCGGAAGCGGGCATCACCCGGGATTCCATTGCCGTCTCCTGGACCTATAGGGGGCGCCAGATCAAGCTGGTCGATACCGCCGGCATGCGGCGCAAGGCCCGGATTACCCAGAAAGTCGAGGGGCTTTCGGTCGGCGAAACGCTGCGCGCCATCCGTTTTGCCCAGGTCGTGGTGCTGATGCTGGACGGTGACGCGGTGCTGGAAAAACAGGACCTGACCATCGCCCGCATGGTCGTTGAGGAAGGCCGGGCCCTGATCCTGGCGGTTAACAAATGGGACATGATTAAGGATAAGAAATCGGTAACCCGCCAGCTCAATGACCGGCTGCAAACCTCCCTGCCGCAGGTCCGCGGCATCCCGACGGTATTTTTCTCGGCGCTGACCGGCAAGGGGGTTGGAAAACTGCTGCCGGCGGTCCTTGAGGCCTATGAAATCTGGAACCGGAGAATTTCAACCAGCGCCCTGAACCGCTGGCTCGAAGATATGCTCGAGCGCCACCCGCCGCCGCTGGCATCCGGACGCCGCGTGCGCCTGCGGTACATCACCCAGGCGAAAACCCGGCCGCCGACCTTTGTCGCCTTTACCTCGCGCCCGGAGGCCCTGCCGGAATCCTACTCCCGGTTCCTGGTCAATGGCTTGCGCGAGGACTTCGACATGCCCGGCGTGCCCATCCGCCTGCACACCCGCAAGGGCAAGAACCCCTACGCCGATAAGAAGTAAATTAACCTGAAGTGGTTATTGTGCTTACGGAGCGCAGCGACTAGCGAACTCTTTTCGGGAGCTTGACCCTAACCGGTTGGGGTCGAGTCCAAATAAACAAGCCAGCGCGGCGTTTGAGTGCAATTAAATAAAATTTAGCCTCCACCCCGCTGGAAATGACGGTCGAAGAGGTCGACAAAGGCTTGCCGGTCGGCCTTGTCGTAGCCGGTAAAAGTAAGGCTGATTTTAGCCACCGGCACCGACAGCAAGGCAATGGTGCGGGGCGGTTGGGCCTCAAAGGCGACTTCCAGGCGGCAGCCATCGCCGCCATTGTCTTCCAGGATAAAGGCGGTTCCCTCGACGCGGTGGTCGCGGCCCTCCAGGGTGCGCCTCATGTTGCGGAAAAATTCGGCCTCATTGATGCCCATTTCCTTTTCGACGACAACGGGCTTAACCATTCAGCCGCCCGCCACCGGCGGCCAGATGGCCAGGGCGTCGCCTTCGGAGAGCGGTTGGCTGTCGCGGCCTGAGGGTTCCACATAGACGCCGTTGACCAGCACCAGATGGCATTGTTCCAGGGGCAGGTTGAGCCCCCGGATGACCGCCGCCGGGGTGGAGCCGTCGGAAACATCCAGTTCGGCCACATTGTCCTTGGCACCGGGCGGCAGGTATTCCCCCAAAAGAGCGAACAGTTTGATGGAAATCTTCATTTTCTAGGTCTCGGTCCCAACCGACTAACCCTGGGTGCAGGCCAGATAGGCCTCCATGACCCGGGTCGGGTCTTCCGCCAGCCTATCCTTCCAGTCGCCGAGGGCAAGCCCGGACTGGATGATGCCGCGGATGACGCCGATATGGTCGGTGTGCCCGAGGCTGAGGGCGCCGACCAGCCGGTCGCCGTCAAAGGACAGGCTCATATAGCGGTAAGTGTCGGCATCGACGGCTTCCACCGTGGTGCCGCCGTCCACCCCCTGCCACTGGCCGAAGGAGGACGAAACCAGACCCGCCGTATCCAGCACGTTCATATTGAGGCTGCCTTTGTAGCGGGCTTCCCGGCCCGCCATGTTGAGGGCGGCGATGCGGGCATGGTCGACCGCCGTCGGCTGCACGGCATGCACCATCCAGCCACCGGCGATATCGGGCCCCTGGGCGACGTCACCGGCGGCGTATATGCCATCGACGCTGGACTGCATGCGGTTATCGACAATGATGCCGTCCTCAATTTTCACACCGCTGCCTTTCAGGAAGCCCGTATTGGACTGGACGCCGGTGGCCACCACCACCAGATGGGCGTTGATCGACTTGCCGTTGTCGAGGTCGACTTTCAGGCTGTCGGGCTGCTCACCGGTCGGCTCCAACTCGGTCACCTTGGTCGAGGTCAGCACGGTGATGCCCTTGTCCTCGCACCACTTTTTAATCAGGCCGCCCGCCGTCTGGTTCATCATGCGCGGCACCATGCGGTCCTGGGCTTCGACAACGGTCAGGTTGACGCCCCGCTCGAAAAGGGATTCGAGGATAATACAGCCGATGAAACCGGCCCCCATGAGCACCACGTCGCTGCCTTTATCGGCCAATTTCAATATGTTGCGGGCGTCTTCCAGGGTCCAGCAGTGATGCACCCCCGGCTGGTCCAGCCCTTTGATGGGCGGCTTCAGCGGTGTCGATCCGGTGGCCACCAGAAGTTTGTCATAGGATACCGTATCGCCGCCTTCGAGGGTGATGGTGCCCTTCTTCGGCGTTACTTTCTCGGCGCGGCCCTGCTGATAGGTGATTCCCAAAGCATCATAATGGCCGTCGGTCTTGCGCAAATAAGTACCACTTTCCTCAATGCCGCCGGTCAGATAATAGGGAATGGCCATGCGCGAATAAGGCGGTTCCGGTTCGCCGCCGATGAGGAGTACGTCACCGTCCGGATCGGTTTTGCGGAGCGTCTCCGCGGCCACCACGCCGGACGGACCGGCCCCAAGTATCACGTACTGCATGTTCGGCTCCTACATCTCATAAAGAACGGCCCCGCGCCAAACCGCTTGTTAAAACGGTCATCTGCGCGGGGCCAAAATCGAGAAACCAGGCTAAAGGGCCAGTCTCTTTATCGTTTCATTGGACGGCACGCCATCCTTGGTCCAGCCGCGCAGGTCGTAGTATTCGGGCAGCATCTTGCCCAGTTCGCTGACCTTGCCTTTGGCCGGGCCGGTCTTGGCGGCATCCTTGAGCAGGCGTTTCGGCAGGCTGTCGTCCTTACCGGTGAAGCCTGCCGCTATGTTGAACTGGCGTTCCAGGTTCCACACCCGCTCGCCAACTTCGAGCAGTTTCTCCGCCGTCCAGTCGCCTTCGCAGGCCCCGTCAATCTGGGGTGCGATGTCGTCCAGGGTCCATGCAAAGGTGGTGA
>JADHTD010000144.1 GCA_016776525.1 Rhodospirillales bacterium | reverse complement strand
ACGTGTTCGGCAAATCCCTCAGTTCGCCCGGCGTGCGGGCCTTCTGGTGGCCGCGTTTCAAACGCATTGCCCATTGGTTCACCGACTTTGAGCGGGCCCGCCGCGCCGGCGGCGCCGAAATCCTGGCGCTGGAAACGCCAGGGGAACTAACCGTTTCCGGCCCGGCCGGTGATTTCAAACTGACGGCGCGGGCCGACCGCATCGACCGTTTGGCGCAAAGGGGGCTGGCCATCCTCGATTACAAGACCGGCCAGCCGCCGACCGCCAAACAGGTCATCAGCGGCCTGACGCCACAGCTTTCCCTGGAAGCGGCGATCCTGCGCGACGGCGGGTTTAAAGGCGTCACCGCCGAAGCCGCCGGGGCCCTGACCTATGTCCGGCTGTCCGGCGGACGCCAGCCCGGCGAAGAGAAAGTCCTCGACCTGGATGTGGCCGAGGTTACCGACACGGCCCTGGCTGGCTTGATCAAACGCATCAAGGCTTTCGACGATCCGAAAACGCCCTACCTGTCCCGGCCCGTTCCCATGTTCGAAAGCCGCTTCGGCGATTACGACCATCTGGCCCGGGTCAAGGAATGGATGGCGGCGGAAGGCGGTGGCGAATGACGGGCGACGCCCTCCACCAGGACCAAAGCGGCCTCGGCGCCCAGGTCACCGCCGCCGACCCAGCCCATTCGGTGTGGGTCTCGGCCAATGCCGGTACCGGCAAGACGCGGGTGCTGATCAAGCGCATCATGCGCCTCCTGCTCAACGGCACACCGCCGGGAAAAATCCTCTGCCTGACCTTCACCAAGGCCGCCGCCGCCGAAATGGAAAACCGGCTCAGCGCCCAGCTGGGCCACTGGTCAGCCATGACCGACGAAGACCTGACCGGCGCCTTAAGAAACCTCCTGGGCGTCGACGTGGACCCGGCCCTGCTGTCCCTGGCCCGACGGTTGTTCGCCGAAATTCTGGAAGCGCCGGGCGGTCTGCAGATCCGCACCATTCATTCATTCTGTGAATCGCTGCTCGGGCGCTTTCCCCTGGAAGCCGGGGTGCCGCCGCATTTTTCCGTCGTCGACGAACGCACCGCCGCCGAACTGATGACCGAGGCCCGCGACCGGGCCTTCGTGCGAGCCAGCAGCGGACAGGCGCCGGACATGGCCGCCGCCCTCGAAACCTTGGCTGAACTGGTCGATGAAAGCCGCTTTGCCGGTCTCATGCGGGAATTGTCCTTCAACCGCAGCCGCTTGCAGGCTCTGCTCGACACCCAGGGGTCGGCGAAGGGATTGATCGACGCCATCGCCGAGGCCCTCGGCGTCAAACCAGGCGACACTCCGAAAAGCATCATTGATGCCGCGACCAGGGAGGGGGCTTTCGACGCCACCGCCCTGAGACAGGCGGCGGAAGCCCTGCAGGACGGCACCGCCAAAGACCAGGAGCGGGCGGATGTGATTACCGTCTGGCTGGATCACCCGGCTCAACGGCCCGGTCTCTTTCAGGGAGCTTATGGCGGCCTCTTCCTCAAAAAAGACGGCGGGGCAAAGGCCGACAGTTCGATGATCACCAAGGCCCCGCGGGAAGCCCATCCCGGAGCCCTTGATGCCCTGCTCGCCGAGCAGGCCCGGCTGCTGGCCGTCACCGACAGCCTCAAGGCGGTGGCCACGGCTGTTTCGACGGCGGCCCTCGTGACCATAGGCTCGGAACTGCTGGGCACCTTCGAGGAGATGAAAGCGACCCGGGCGCTGTTGGATTACGACGACCTTATCCTCAAGACCCGCGACCTCATGCAGGCCGACGGCCAGGCCGCCTGGGTGCATTATAAGCTGGACGGTGGCATCGACCATATCCTGGTCGACGAGGCCCAGGACACCAGTCCCGAGCAATGGGATATCATCCAGGCCCTGGCGGGGGAGTTTTTCGCCGGCCTCGGTGCCCGTGAAGCCGATCGCACGGTGTTCGCCGTCGGCGACGAAAAGCAGTCCATCTACAGTTTCCAGGGTGCCGATCCGCGCCAGTTCGGAGCCATGCTTGAACACTTCGCCGGAGAGGCGGAAAGCGCCGAGAAACCGTTGCGCAGTGTGGAGATGGCGCCATCCTTTCGCTCCTCCCAGTCGATACTGGATGCCGTAGACACGGTGTTTGCCGCCCCCGGGGCCAGTGACGGCCTGACCTTTGCCGACCGCCCCATCCGCCACCCCACCATGCGCCGGGGCCAAGCCGGGCGGGTCGAGATATGGCCGACCATCACGCCCGAAGACGCCCCCGACACGGACCCCTGGGAAGCGCCCCTGGACCGCATGCCCGCTTTCAACCCGCCGGCGCAACTGGCCGACCGCATTGCCGGGCGTATCGAAGGCTGGCTCAGGGACGGGGAAATCCTGGAATCGGCGGGCCGCGCCATGCGCCCCGGCGACATCATGATCCTGGTTCGCACCCGCAACCGCTTCACCGAGGAAATGATCCGTTGCTTGAAGGTGCGCGGCATTCCCGTTGCCGGCGCCGATCGTATGGTCCTCACCGAACAACTGGCGGTCATGGACCTGATGGCCCTCAGCCGCTTCCTGCTGCTGCCGGAAGACGACCTGACCCTGGCCGTCGTCCTTAAAAGCCCCCTGATTGGCTTCGATGACGACCAATTGTTCGACCTGGCCTATGGCCGCGAGGGCTCTTTGTGGTCGGCCCTGAAAGCCCGGCGCGGCGGCACCGATGCCTTCGAGGCGGCGGCGGCCTGGCTCGGCGGGCTGTTGGCCGAGACCGATTTCACGCCGCCCTTTGAGTTTTTCTCCGGCGTTCTTGGTCCCGGCGGCGGACGCCATAAGCTGTTGGCCCGGCTTGGCCCCGATGCAGCGGACCCGATCGACGAATTCCTCAACCTGGCCCTGGCTTATGAGCACGAGCACGCCCCCTCCCTGCAAGGCTTCCTGCACTGGCTGGAAGCCGGAGAGACCCAGATTAAGCGTGACCTGGAACACGGGCGCGGCGAGGTCCGGGTGATGACCGTGCACGGCGCCAAGGGCCTGCAGGCCAATGTGGTGTTCCTGCCGGACACCTGCACGAAACCGGACGGACGCACCGATTCCCAGGTCTTGTGGGTGGGCGACGAGGCTCTTTTCTGGCCATCGCACCGGGCTTCCGAAACGGACCAATGCACCGGGCTGCGCGAAGCCCTGGCCGCCACCCGGGACCAGGAATACCGCCGCCTGCTCTATGTCGCCATGACCCGCGCCCAGGACCGGCTTTATGTGGCCGGCTGGGAAACCCTGCGGGGCCGCAGTGACGGTTGCTGGTACGATATGATCGACGATGCCCTGGCCGATACCTCGGATGAAATTTCCCTGAAATGGGGAGACCAGGGCCTCCGTTTCTCCAACCCGCAAACGGCGGACCCCGACAATACCGGCCGGCTCAACGACCGGACGACGGACCGTGAGCCGCTTCCAACCTGGGCGCTCAGCCCACCGGCGGCGGAAGAAGACCCGCCCCGGCCCCTGACTCCGTCCCGGCCCGACGGAGCGGAACCGGCGGTGCGCTCGCCCTTTGACGGGGATGACGGGGCCCGCTTCAAACGTGGCCTGTTGGTTCACCGCCTGTTGCAGAGCCTGCCGGACTTGGCCCCGATTGAGCGCGAGGCCGCCGCCCGCGCCTTCCTGGCCCGTCCCACCCATGGCCTCGACGACAACGCCCAGGCGGAGATCGCGAGCGAAGCCCTCGGCGTCTTGGGTCATCCGGACCATGCCGCCTTTTTCGGACCCGGCAGCCAGGCCGAGGTGCCGCTGGCCGGTGTCGTCAACGGCTTTGTCATTTCGGCCCAGGTCGACCGCCTGCTAGTCACGGAAGACGCCGTCAGCATCATCGATTTCAAGACCAACCGGCCGCCGCCCCGGTCGGCCGACAAGGTGGCGGAGATTTACCTCAGGCAGATGGCCGCCTACCGGGCGGCGGTGGCTCAAATCTATACCGACCGGCCGGTGCGCTGCTTGTTATTATGGACCGATGGGCCGGACCTGATGGAGCTGCCCGATAGCCTGCTCGATCAATACGAACCATAAAGTGCGTGTCTTGACGGACCCCCCCTGTGTTCCTACATTCAGCCGGTGATTTCATGATTGAATGGCCGCCGGGACACCCCCGATCATTCCAAGTCATTGAGTAGGAAAAAGAAACATGCCGAAACAGGTTACCGACGACTCCTTCGACGCCGACGTTTTGAATTCTTCCGAGCTTGTTCTCGTTGATTTTTGGGCGGAATGGTGCGGCCCCTGCAAGCAGATTGCCCCGGCCCTGGAAGAAATCGACGCCGAAATGAACGACAAGGTGACCGTCACCAAGATCAACATCGACGAAAATCCGATGACCCCGTCCAAGTACGGCGTGCGCGGTATTCCGACACTGATGCTGTTCAAGGACGGTCAGGTCGCCTCCACCAAAGTCGGGGCGCTGCCGAAAAGCAAAATCGTCGAATGGATTGAATCCGTCGGCTAACTGCCGATTCGCCGCTTTTATATTGCATCATGCCCTGCCCATCGGCGGGGCGTTTTGCCACTATATCCGGTAAGACATTTAAACCAGAGGGGGATCACCGATGACCGCCAAATCCTTTAACCCACCCGTCCGCGTTCTTATGGGCCCCGGCCCGTCCGACGTTCATCCGCGCGTACTCTCGGCCATGGCGCGGCCCACCATCGGCCACCTGGACCCGGCCTTCGTCGGCATGATGGATGAACTGAAGGACCTGATCCGCTATACCTTCCAGACTGAAAACCAGCTGACCATTCCGGTTTCCGCCCCCGGCTCGTCCGGCATGGAAGCCTGTTTCGTCAATCTGGTGGAACCGGGCGACAGCGTCATCGTCTGCCGCAACGGCGTCTTCGGCATGCGCATGACGGAAAATGTGGAGCGCTGCGGCGGCATGCCGATCCTCATCGACGACGACTGGGGAAAACCGGTCGATCTCAACAAGGTCGAAGAAGCCCTGAAAGCCAACCCCGGCGTCAAAGCCCTGGCCTTCGTGCATGCCGAAACCTCGACCGGCGTACGCTCCGACGCCGCCGCTCTGTGCGCCCTGGCCCAAGAGCACGGTGCGCTTTCCATCGTCGATACGGTGACGTCGCTGGGCGGCCTGCCCGTCGAAGTCGACAAATGGGGCGCCGACGCCGTTTATTCCGGCACCCAGAAGTGTATTTCCTGCCCGCCGGGCCTGTCGCCGGTGACCTTCAACGAGCGCGCCGCCGAAGCGGTAAAAGCCCGCAAAACCAAGGTTCAGAGCTGGTTTTTGGATATGTCCCTGGTCATGAGCTATTGGGGCGACGGCGACAGCGGAGCGCGGTCCTACCACCACACGGCGCCGATCAATGCGCTGTACGGCCTGCACGAAGCCCTGGTCATGGTGCAGGAAGAAGGCATCGAAAACGCCTGGGCGCGGCATGCCAAGAACCACGATGCCTTCCGCGCCGGTTTGGAGGCCATGGGCGTCGGCCTGCTGGTCGATAAGGAATACCGCCTGCCGTCCCTGAACACGGTTCTGGTGCCCGACGGTGTCGATGAAGCGGCGGTCCGCACCACCCTCCTGCAGCGCTATAACCTGGAAATCGGCGCCGGGCTCGGCGCCCTGGCCGGCAAGGTCTGGCGCATCGGCATGATGGGCACCAGTTCAACGCCGCACCATGTCACCCATTGTCTGAGCGCCCTGGAAGGCATGCTGAGCGAATTCCAGGCTGACATCACCACCGGGGTCGCCACCGGCGCCGCCGAGGCGGTGCTGTTCGGGGACTAGGCAAACTCATTTTTCCGGACTTGACCTTAACCGGTTGGAGTCGAGTCCCAATATAAAAACGGCAGGGCAACCCCCTGCCGTTTTTCGTAAAGTCTCTATATTGAATTAATTTTATTCTTTAGACTGGCTCAATGCAGTTTAGCCGGATCAAGAAACAGGTGTTTGGGCCGCTTTGTATTGCTTTAGCAATTGCGCTATGGCTATCCCTCACCATGTTCAATACTGCCAAGGCGCAAACGGTTAGTGTTGGAATAACACCCGTAACCTTCAAGGTTCTGCAATCACACTTAGACTTAAAGGGGCAACGCCCAACAATTCTGGAAAGAAACGCCTGTCCCCACTTGAAGTCTGAAAAAATTGATGGGATAGGCCGAGCATTGGTCGAGTTATTTATTCTTTGCAATGCAATTTATGAATCAGGTATCGCCACTAAAATTGAACTGATCCATCATTTACCCCACAGGCGCCGATTGACGGAGATCGCAGCAGGACGGATCGATGTGTCCGGGTCGACGATCTTTCCTGAGGGATTAAAAAATGTTTTTGGCAAAACACTGCCGTTACTTTCGGATGATGTTCTCAGGGTGAATGAATTTGAAAAAGCCATCTTTACCCTTCCCGGCCGGGCCGAAGTCCTTGCAGTACGCAGCTTGCAGGAACTTAGAAATTTCAAGGCTGTCATCGTAAAAAACTGGCGGGTTGATGTAAAAACCCTCAAAGCCATAAAACTGAAACGCGTCGTTGAGGTATCCAATCCCCAAGCTTATGCAGATATCATTCAAATTGTCCGTGCTGATTTTATAATCTCGGAATTTAATTCTGTCACCAGCCAACCCTGGGCCAAAAACATGATGCGGGTTCCAGGAATAAAAATCGCCCTCACTTCACCAAGGATATTTCCGGTATCCCCCACGCGGGACGATATCTTGCACGTTTTAAATTCGTTTTTGAGGAAATCGAGATCGGCTGGGGGTGATCTCATCAAAACGGCTTATCAGAAATCCGGCTTTCTAAGCCCTGAATTTTCAAACTGGATATTATTGTTCCCAGAGAATTAACCGATTTCCACTTTGCTGTTTTAAGCCGCCGGACTCAATCGATATTATTTTCCGCCAGTACCGTTCCTGCCAGATAGAGTGAGCCGCAGACCAGCACCCGCGCAGGGTCTGAATAGGCGTCGGTAATATCCTTCAGCGCATCAGTGACGCTTGACG
>JADHTD010000143.1 GCA_016776525.1 Rhodospirillales bacterium | reverse complement strand
ACAAGCGGCGATACAGTATTCCCGTAAATATTGGGCCCGTAACCGTTGGCGGCGACAACCCTATCGTTGTCCAGTCCATGACCAATACGGACACGGCGGATGTTGAGGCGACGACGGCCCAGGTTGCCGACCTGGCCCGTGCCGGGTCGGAACTGGTCCGCATTACCGTTGACCGTGAAGAATCAGCCGCTGCCGTTCCCTATATTCGGGAGAAACTTGAAACCCTGGGCGTCGACGTGCCCCTGGTTGGCGATTTTCATTATATCGGCCATAAACTTCTGACCGACCATCCCGGCTGCGCCACATCATTAGCCAAATACCGCATAAATCCCGGCAACGTCGGGTTCCGTGACAAGAAAGACAAACAGTTCTCATCGATGATCGAAACGGCCCTGAAATATGACAAACCGGTTCGTATCGGCGTTAACTGGGGCAGTCTGGATCAGGAATTACTGACCGGCCTGATGGATAAAAATGCAAAATCCCGGAACCCACAGGATGCCACGGAGATAACCCGGGAAGCCTTGGTTCTCTCTGCTTTAAAAAGTGCTCAGCGGGCCGAAGAGATCGGCATGGGGAGCGACCGGATCATCCTGTCGTGCAAAGTCAGCGCCGTTCAGGATCTCATCGCTGTCTACCAGAATCTCGCAGACCGTTGTGAATACGCCCTGCATTTGGGCCTGACCGAGGCCGGCATGGGATCGAAAGGGATCGTCGCCTCGACGGCTGCCATGGGTATCCTTCTACAGCACGGCATTGGCGACACTATCAGGGTATCGCTGACGCCTGAGCCCGGCGGTGACCGCACCCGGGAAGTAATCGTTGCCCAGGAAATCCTGCAAACCATGGGATTACGATCGTTTACGCCGTTGGTTACCTCCTGTCCCGGTTGCGGGAGGACCACCAGCACGGTCTTCCAGGATCTCGCCGAAAAAATCCAAACCTATGTCCGTCACCGGATGCCGGAATGGCGGACGCAGTACCCGGGCGCAGAAACCTTAAACCTTGCCGTCATGGGCTGTATTGTTAACGGCCCCGGGGAAAGCAAACATGCCGATGTCGGCATCAGCCTGCCGGGAACCGGCGAAGAACCGTCGGCCCCCGTCTTTATCGACGGCCAGAAAATGAAAACACTGAAAGGCCCCGGCATAGCAGAAGAATTTCAGAAAATCGTCGAAGACTATGTTTCCACCCGATATGGAAACGCCCCGTTAAAAGAAACCGGCACCCGTTAAGGAATAGAATAAAAAAATGTCTTCACTGAAACCCGTCCGCGGTACCCACGATATTCTACCCGGCGATCTCCGCCGTCACCGGCATGTCGAAAACGCGGCGTTTGAAACCGCCGGGCGTTACGGGTTCGAGGAAATCTCGACACCCATCTTCGAGTTTACCGAGGTTTTTTCCCGGACCCTCGGCGACACTTCGGACATCGTGACCAAGGAAATGTATACCTTTGCCGACAAGGGTGACGACCTGATTACCCTGCGCCCGGAAGGAACGGCGGGGATTGCCCGGGCCTTTATTTCCAGCGGGCTATCTCATCAACTACCGTTAAAGTTCTTTTACCGGGGTCCGATGTTCCGCTACGAACGCCCTCAAAAAGGTCGCCAACGGCAATTCCATCAAGTCGGCGTCGAACTTTTGGGCGTGGACTCGCCTCTGGCCGATGTCGAGGTTATTTCCATTGCCTCAGATTTCTTGTCCGCACTGGGCGTTGACGGAAAAGTCGTATGCGAACTGAACAGTCTGGGCGACAGCGACTCCCGGTCGGCTTACCGTCAAACCCTCGTTGATTACCTGATGGACCATATTAACTCCCTGTCCGAAGACAGCCGTGCCCGCCTGGATAGAAATCCCCTGAGAATCCTCGATTCCAAGGACAAAGGCGACCGGGCCATTATCGCCGACGCCCCGCTTATCACGGACTGCCTCAATGACCCGTCTAAACGGTTCTTCGATGAATTGTTGGAGGGGCTGGAGATTTCCGGAGTGGCCTACACCCTCAACCCAAAACTGGTTCGGGGCCTTGATTACTATTGCCATACAGCCTTTGAGTTCACCACCGACGCCCTCGGTGCACAAGGCGCCTTGGTTGCTGGCGGCCGTTATGACGGCCTTATAAAACAAATGGGTGGACCGCAAACCCCCGGTACCGGCTGGGCGGCCGGTGTCGAGCGTCTCGCCCTTATGATCGACGATCCAATCGGCAAAAAACGGCCAATTGCCATGATCCCGATCGGTAACGAGGCGGCTGAACTGGTGCTACGGCTGACGCAGGAACTGCGCCGCGCCGGTCACACCATCGACCTCGGCTATGCCGGAAACATGAAAAAACGGATGCAGCGGGCCAATAAGATTAGTGCCTGTGCCGCCGTAATTATTGGCGAGGACGAACTGAGTAAGAATGCCGTCGTTGTCCGCGACATGGATTCAGGCGAACAAACGGAAATTCCACTCTCCACACTGGAGGACTTTCTCTCCCGCTTTCTTTAGGACCGCAATGACCGAAGCTCAAACCCTGATGCGCCGGTTAATTGTGATCGGCGCCAACCATCGATCCAGTTCCATGACGGTTCGGGACCGGCTTTTTATTGAGGAAAATGCCGTTCCCGGTTTTCTGGACCGCCTAAAGCAATCGGGCCTGGGCGAAGCGGTCCTTTTATCGACATGCGATCGGGTTGAAATTCAGGCCTGCCATGACGACCGCGACGAAGCGGCCCGGATCATATTGTCAATTCTGGCGGATCAGGCCGAAATGGCGGCTAGTGAACTGGACACCCAAGTCTACACCCTGAAAGAGGATGAAGCCGTCCGTCATATTTTCAACGTCGCCTCTTCGGTAGACAGTCTGCTGGTTGGCGAACCGCATGTGCTGGGACAGGTTAAAACCAGCCACAAGCTGTCTTCCGATAAGGGGTTATGCGGCCCGGACCTGGAATCTGTCCTGCAAGCCGCCTACAGCACGGCAAAACGCGTTCGAACGGAAACAACCATCGGCAACCGGCCCGTTTCCATATCTTCGGCAGCCGTTCAGATTGCCTGTGACCTGCACGGCAATTTGACCCGTTGCGCCGGACTTCTGGTGGCCGGCGGCGATATGGGTGAACTGATTGCCGAGGACTTGATTGCTGCGGGACTCAGCCATCTCAGCATAACCCATCCCCTCGATGCCAGGGCGGAGGTACTGGCCCGGAAACTGGATTGCCATGTCCTGCCCTTTGACACCATTGAGGATCATCTATTCGAAGCCGATATCGTTCTGACCTCGCTGGGCACCCGGCGGCATGTCATCAAATCCAATATGGTGGAGGATGCTGTCGGCAAACGCCGGCACAAGCCCATCTTCCTGATCGATGCAGCCATACCCGGTGATCTGGACCCTGCCATCGACACCATTGAAGACGCCTTCCTCTACACCCTTGATGACCTGGAACGCGTGGCCGAAGAGGGCCGGTCCGGGCGGGAGGCCCTGTTACAAGATGCATGGATGATCATCGATGAAGAGGTCTCCGGCTTTATCCGGGGGCGTTCGGAGCGTAGCGCGGCGCCTGTTGTCACAAAACTCAGAGAACATTTTGAATCGGTCCGCAACGACGTCCTTGAAGACGCCGGTAATGATGCGGAAAAAGCGACCCGGCTGTTGGTCAACCGCCTGCTGCATAATCCATCTCAATTCCTCAGAGAGGTAGCCGCCAAACAAGTGGAAGAACCCACACCGGAAGCGCCAAACGAGGAATTACAAGCCTCTGAAAATTTTCTATCACGCTTGTTCAATCTTAAAAATCGCGGCGGGAACGGGAACCCTTAATCGTGAGCATGGATGAAAAACTGAAACAGGTTGTCGCCCGGCACGAAGAACTGGGCCATGCAATGTCCAGCCAGGATACGCCGAACGCCGATGATTTCGCCCGCATGTCTAAAGAATATGCCAGTTTGACGTCCGTCGTAACGGCAATCGGTGAACTGGACAAAGCCCGGGATGAATTCATGGGCTTAGTAGAGATTGTAGATGACCCGGACAGCGACCGGGAAATGCGGGATATGGCAGAAGCCGAAATCAATGAGATGAAAAAGAATATCCCGGAACTCGAACAAAAAATTAAATTACTTCTTCTGCCCAAGGACGAGGCCGACGAGAAAAACGCCATCCTGGAAATCCGGGCCGGAACGGGGGGGGATGAAGCCGCCCTCTTCGCCGCCGACCTGTTCCGCATGTACCAACGCTATGCTGAATCAAGGGGCTGGAAGGTCGAACTGATGAGCCTGAATGAAACCGGCATCGGCGGCTACAAGGAAGCCATAGCCTCCGTCACCGGCCGGGACGTTTTTGCCAAGTTAAAGTTCGAATCGGGCGTCCACCGCGTTCAAAGGGTGCCGACAACGGAATCCGGCGGGCGCATTCATACCTCGGCCGCAACCGTCGCCGTTATGCCGGAAGCTGAGGAAGTCGATATTCAAATCGATGAAAAGGATCTGCGTATCGATGTCTTCCGGGCCAGCGGGCCGGGTGGGCAGTCGGTCAACACCACGGACAGTGCCGTTCGGATAACACACATTCCAAGTGGCGTGGTTGTTTCCCAGCAGGATGAAAAATCCCAGCACAAGAACAAGGCCAAGGCGATGCGGGTTCTGCGCTCCAGGCTCTATGAATTCGAACGCCAAACCAAGGATGCCGAACGGGCCGCGCAACGGAAAAGCCAAGTCGGATCGGGGGACCGGTCCGAGAGAATTAGAACCTATAATTTTCCACAAGGCCGGGTCACCGACCACCGGATCAATCTGACACTTCATAAACTGGACAAGATCATGGAAGGCGACCTGGACGAAATGGTCGATTCCTTAACCGCTGAAGATCAGGCCAGCCAGTTGGCGGAATTTTCTTGATACAGGCGGCCCCATATTTGACCGGTACCGACATGGCGACTATCGGCAAAGCCCAGGAAAAAGCCGTAGGACGGTTGACGAAATCCGGTATCGAACACGCCCGGCTGGAAGCAAGGATACTCCTCGGCCATGTGCTTGAACTGGATGCCGCAGCCCTTCTGGCCTATCCGGAGAAAGAAGTTCCTACCCCTTTATACGAAAGTTTCTTAAACCTGGTTAACCGCCGCACCCGGCGGGAGCCTCTGGCTTATCTCGTCGGCGTGCGGGAGTTCTGGAGCCTTCCTTTCCGGGTTACGCCACACACGCTTATCCCGCGACCGGATTCGGAAACCCTCGTCGAAGCCGTCTTGCAATGGATTGACGATAAAAATTCGGCCTGTACCATCTTGGATCTCGGATGCGGTTCCGGCTGTCTTTTGCTTTCACTCCTGCATGAACTCCCCAATGCGACCGGGACCGGTGTGGATATAAGCCCTCAGGCCTTGGACGTTTCACAAGAAAATGCCGTTGCCCTTCGATTGGATCACCGGGCTCAGTTTATTCAGGGAGACTGGGGAAACGCTCTAAACGATAAATTTGATATCATCGTCTGCAATCCCCCCTACATCCCTTCGGAAGCGCTTCGTTCATTGGAACCGGACGTGCAAGAGCATGAACCCCACATGGCGCTTGCGGGCGGCGAAGACGGTTTGGCGTGTTACCGCTCCCTGCTCCCGTATGTGAGTGACCTTCTTGCAACAGATGGTGCCGCATTCATTGAAGCGGGAATTGGGCAGGCTAATTCAATTGCTGAAATTGCCTCCGAAAGACAGTTTCAACTATTTGAAATTAAACAAGATTTATCCGAAATCGACCGATGTGTCATTCTCACCACCCGTTGTGGATAAATTGTTGTAAAAAAGGGTTGGAATATCCCTATTTCCCGATTAGGTTTGCTTAGTGGATGGTCGTGAAAGGCCATAGGGGTAAACGCAATAGGCGTTGTAATAGACCCAAACTTCCTCTCGGTGCGAATAATTGCTTATCGGAACGATGCTGTTCTGTATCGCAGAATATGGCGCACGACAGGGAATATTCATAACCAACTAACAAGGTCCTATGAAACACGCTTCTAACTCTCGACGGGGTCGCCCCCGCGGAAACGGGAAAAGACACCCGTCAAAAAACAGCAATTTCGAAAGTAATGGCCCGAGCGTTAAAATCCGGGGCACGGCCCAGCAGGTTCAGGAAAAATACCTGACACTGGCACGGGATGCCTATTCAGCCGGTGACCGGATTGCCGCCGAAGGGTACTATCAATTTGCTGAGCATTACTACCGGCTTGCCTCCACCGATCAGAGCAACGCTCAAGGTGGACAAAACAAGGGCAATCGGAATAACAGAGACAACAAGCCGGAAACGGATGGCCGGGGCAATGCCCCTCAGGCCGTTCAAGCCGATACCGCTACGGTAGAAAACACGGGCAATTCCATAGAAAATTCCAAAATCGATGAAGAAACAAAGGAAGATGCCACCAGCGACGTGGACGTCGTAACACAGGAAACAGACGATACCCCTGAAACCGCCGCCGTTTAAAAAACTTAATCTATATTCCTTATAGCATCACCACTGGCAACCTGGCCGGCTTCAACAACCCGGCCGTAAACCCCCATATAAATATGCCCGTACCCTCTTTGCAGGGCCTTCGGAATATTCATATCCCTTTCCCCGGAAGAAGGATTGACGTTGGTCGCCCCGCATCGGTCAATTTTTTCCGTGATCTGGAAACGAACCGTACCGATTGATACCTCCATGCCTGTCCAATTCATTTCCTCCCAGGCAGCCAACCCATCAATGAGAATATTGCCCCGGAACCGAATGGGGTCTATTTCTTCACCGACGACTCGCTCCAAATCCTTAACCGACGCTAAATTGATAAAAGACAGAACCGGATTTTTGTGGTCGGAAAACATGCTCCCCCGCGGCATTTCGACCAAACGGGTCTTGCCCCGCTTTTCTTCGCCCATATAGGCGGAATAAAAATCTTCGATGATAGCGCGGCCAACCGGCTGGCTTAGTTGCCCCGCAGCAACCTGCTTTCCATTCCTCAAAACTTTCAAGGTGGTTGTTTCGCTATCAAAT
>JADHTD010000142.1 GCA_016776525.1 Rhodospirillales bacterium | reverse complement strand
AAAAGCTTGAGGAAAACGATCACCAGGCTTTCCGATACATTGCCTTCCACCTTAAAGACGGTCAGCGAAGCGCCCAAGGCAAAAAGAGCCGCCGGTGCGGTGGCGCCACTGAGGAAACCGGCGAAGGCATCCACCGGCTTCGGCAGTTCCAAGCCGCTGAGCAGCCAGATGACGCCGGCCACGACGCTGATGACAATGGGGTTGCGCAGCATTGACTTGCCGGCGCTTTTCAGCCTTTCCCATCCCCGTTCCCCCCGGCCCAGGCAGATGATGAAAATGATCAGCGGATAGAGGATAAGCCCGTTGAAAGTGATGATGAGAAGGAGCGGCAGGATCGCCTCTTCGCCATACACCGTATAGACGATGGGGATGCCGAAGAAGACGGTGTTGGAATAACTCGACCCCATGCCCATGATCGCCTGTTGTTCGATGGGCAGGGAAAAAACGAAGCGTCCGATCAGGCAGGCCAGAATGAAGACGCTGAAGACGCCCCCGAAATAGGCGTAGATGACATTGAGGGCCTCAAGGTCGGGCAGTTCGGAACGGCCCAGGGAGCGGAACAGCAGCACCGGCACGGCCACGTAAAAGACGAAATTGGTGATGCCGTCGATACCGGCTTCATTGACCAGGCGCAAAGTACCCGCCAGATAGCCGCAGGCGACCAGGGCAAACAACGGAAAGACGATTTCCAGGATGGTTCCCATATCGGGTGTCGATAAGCCCCCAAGTATCGTTATCGTATAAAGAGAAGTCCGTTCAAGGTCTCTCCAAAAAATCCCCTAGGCTTCTTATATGGTGATAAGGCCAATCCGGGCAAAGTAAATTCACACCTAAAGTCGAGGTTTATGGTACAGCCGGCCAGATGCGTTCGCCGATGGTCGGCGAACCGGGAGAGTGGCGGGTGTAGGTGACGATCTTGTTGGTCCATTCCCCGTCCTTCAGGCCGAGCGATTCGTGCTTCAGGAAATGATCTTCCCGGGCTTGCAAAGAGGTGAATTCGTACATCACCGAATGCTTGGCCCAGCCGACCACCGACAGCAGTTTACGGACGGCGACACAGCCCGGCATGCTGGAAACAGCCGGCATCCGGTACTGGGCGTACCACTGGGCCAGGTTGTACTCGTCCTCGACGCACGAAGTGCGGAAGCTGCCCATCTGAATGGCCGGGGCAGGGGTCGAGCCGGGCGTGCGGCTGCCGTATTCGGGACCGGTGGCGAAAGCTTCCTGGGCAAACACGCAGGGCCGCGCGCCTTGGCGGCGGGAAACCATCTCCTTGACCTCGGGGTCCGCTTCCAGGTCGAGCAGCACCGAGTCCCGACCGAAGAAAATATAAGGATGGGTGGCGCCGACGACGAGCACGTATTGGGTGCCGGTGCCGACCTCTTCGTCGTCGGTATGGGTCAGGTATTGGTGAACCTTGTTTGGTTTTTGGACGGCTTGGTAATGGGCGGCCCAGGCGATGCCGGGGCGCTTCAGGGTGTCGGGCAGGTAGTTTTCATGCAGCCAGGAGATATAGTCGTCATTGCCGGATTCCGGCAGGTCGTACCAAATGGCCCAGATTCCTTCGTTCATGATGTCCTCTTTTTGAAATATATGATTATTGATCGGAACGGGTACGGGCTGCGCCTAACAGGCGCCGTCGGATTGTGGCGGCTTGAATTCCCGGATTTTAAAGGTTTTCGGCCCGCTTGTCAGGGCCATTCGTTTCCTGAATTGAGGGAGAAAATACGATAATAGTATGAAATAATTATAGAAATTTTCTTCAATTTATGCTAAATTAGAATATTAGGATGAGCTGTGCTCTCACCATCAGAAACCACAAAACACAACAAAGTTGGGCATTGTGAAACTTAGACAATTAGAAGCCATCCGTGCCGTACTTGCCAGGGGAACAACCACCCACGCCGCTGAAACGCTCGGCCTTACTCAATCCGCCGTCAGCCGCCTTATTTCCCAGCTTGAGGACGAACTCGGACTGGATATCTTCGACCGCCGTCACGGGCGGCTCGTCGTCACCCCGGAAGGACAGCAGTTCTATGCCGTCGCCGAAAAGGTTCTGGCCGGTATCGACCAGATCACCGCCACGGCCCGGGATATCCGCACCTTGCAGGCGGGGGCGCTGCGCATCATCGCCATGCCGACCCTATCCCACGGATTGCTGCCGAAAACCATCGCCCGCATGAACCAACAATACAAACAGGTGCGCATCTCCCTTGATGTGGGGTTCCGCAACGACCTGGAAGCGGGAATTTCCAGCGCCAAGTATGACTTCGGCCTAGCCACCCTGCCGATCGACCTGGAAGGCATCGATATCGAACCGCTGTGCAGCGTCTATGGTGTCTGCGTGGTGCCGAAGGATCACGAGCTGGCCGCCAAAGAGATCATCGAAGCCGCCGACCTGACCGATATACCGTTTATCTCCGTTGATCCGCGCACCATGCTGCGCTACCGCACCGATGAACTTTTCGGCGGGCTCGGCATCAAGCGGCGCCTGGGGGTCGAGGCGCAGACGACCATGATGGCGTGCTCTCTGGTCTGTGAAGGGGTCGGTGTTTCCATCGTGCATCCGTTTACGGCGGCGTCCTTCGGGGACCGGCTGGCGATCCGGCCGTTTGAACCGAATATCCGCTTTGAATATGCTGTGATGTTCCCATCCGGACAAACCCGTTCCAACCTGACCAATGCTTTCGTTGATACCCTGCGCGAGGATCTGGAAACCTACGGCGATGAACTGGGCCTGGACAAGGTCCACCCGAAACCGGCACTGGTTTGACGCCGGATGGAGAGGCCCTCACAGGTGGATACCAAGGTTGCCATCGCCGGTCTCGGAACCATCGGTTATCCGGTTGCCAAAGCCGTCCACCATGACATCGGCGGCCTCACCCTGACGGCGGTTTCCTCCGGTGGTGTGTCGAAGGCAAAAGATAAACTGGAAGCCGCCGGAATAGATGTTCCGGTGGTGGCCAACGCCGAACTAGTCAACTATGCCGACGTCGTCGTCGACTGCGCCCCCACCCCGGCTTTTCGCGAGGTGGCGGAAAGCACACTTGCGGCCGGTAAGTTGCTGGTTACGGTCAGCGGCGCGGCGCTTTTGGACAGCCCGGACCTGATTGACCTGGCCGAAAAATCGGGCGGGCAAATACACCTGGTGACCGGCGCCCTGCTCGGGCTGGATGCGGTGAGGGCGGCCAGCGAGGGCGAGATTTATTCCGTGCGCATGATAACCCGCAAACCGCCGCCATCGCTGGCGGGGGCTCCGTATCTGGAAGAAAATGGCATTTCGATCGATTCCCTCGGCGAACCCCTGCGGGTTTTTACCGGCACGGCGCGCCAAGGCGCCAAGGGCTTTCCCGCCAACCTCAATGTCGCCGCCGCCCTGGCCCTGGCCGGCGTCGGCCCGGACCGTACGGAACTCGAAATTTGGGCCGACCCGACGGTTTCGCGCAACACCCACACCATCGAAGTCGATGCCGATACCGTGCGGCTCTCCATGACCATCGAGAATGTGCCGAGCGAAGATAAACCGGGAACCGGCCGGGTGACGCCGTTGAGCGTCATCACCGCCCTGCGCTCCCTGACCTCGCCGTTGCGGGTCGGCACTTAATGCCGCTGTGGGTCAGTAGCAGACGTTAACCGCCCCCGAAAATTATGTCCGCTTCCTCACCGAAAGCGGACATAAAATCAGAACCCGATCATGGGTTGGGGCACCTAGGGCCCGCCGGTCACGGAATCAGGATCGACGATCCCGTGGTCTTGCCGGCTTCGGTGTCTGCGTGGACCTGCACCGCTTCGTCCAAGGCATAGCGTTGGCCGATGTTGACGGTTATGCCGCCGCTGCGGATCATCTCAAAGACAGAATTTGCTGACATTATCAGGTCTTCGCGCTTGGCCGTATAGGTGGCTACCGTCGGCCGCGTGAAATAAAGCGAGTCGCGCTTTTGCAGGATCGGCGGGTCGACCGCCGGCATGGGGCCTCCCGTCGTTCCAAACGAGACGAAATAGCCCCGCGGCCCCAGACAGTCGAGCGTCTGCTCATAAGTCGGACCGCCGATCGGGTCATAGGCCACCGGCACGCCGACGCCGCCGGTGATTTCCTTGACCCGGGCGACCACGTCTTCGGTGGTGAAGTCGATGACCTCGGCATAGCCGTTCTGCCGCGCCAGGTCGCATTTCTCCTGGCCGCCGTCGACGCCGATCATATAGGCGCCCTTGGCCTTGCCCCATTGACCGGCCAGCGTGCCGACGCCGCCGCCGCTGCCCAGGAACAGGACTTTCTCGTCCGTCTTGATGTCGTAACAACGGTTGAGCAGGTATTCCACGGTCATGCCCTTGAACAGGGTCGCCGTGCACTGTTCATCGGAAATGTCATCGGGCAGATGAACGACCCGGTTGGCGGCGAAATTGCGGTATTCCGCATAGGCCCCGCAAGGGGCGGTGGCGTAGGCGACCCGTTCACCGGGCTTGAAGTCGGTGACCTTGGCGCCGACCGCCTCGATGGTGCCGGCGGCTTCCAGGCCGATGCCGCTGGGCAGTTCCAGCGGATAGAGGCCGGACCGTTGGTAGATGTCCATATAGTTGAAGCCGATGACGTTCTGCTTGATCTGCACCTCATCGGGGCCGGGGGCGCCGATATCGACGGTTTCGACCCTCATCACCGACGGCGGGCCTTGCTCGGCCAGTGTGACAACGCGTGTTTGCACGGGTTGAACTCCTCATTTGGCTGGTTGCGAATTCATCAAACAATCCGCCGATAGGGGACGGACGGTTTACAGGAGACCAGAAATAGACCTCCCGAAGGCGGCTGGCAAGAGCCAGCCCTTGCGCTTCATGAAGCCGGGGGATAGACTTATTTTGAATTTATAAATTGTTCCCTTTTTTACTGGGTATCACACAACCGTCGCTCTTTTGACCGAATTATATACAAGGGGCTATTCGTTCGTAGGGGATGTTGCCAAATTGATGATTTCTCAATGGTAACAATGGATTAAGCAACCGGTGTCGGCTTGGCCGGTTGAAAAATGAGGGGAGGTTCTTAAAGCAGACAATCAGTCCATTCCGATCTGTGGCAGTTTTTGCATTGCCTGGGCTTGCGCTGATTTTAGCCGGGATATTTGTTTTGTTATTACCGTAAATTTTGTTGTTACCGTAAATAATGAAAAGGAGAACGGTGGGGAGCAGAAACAAGTCTAAGAGACGATTCATAAGTGAACTTTACTAACTTTGGTTTTTTTTAACTCAGGGAGAAACCTATGAAGATACTTTCGAAAACCCTACTCGGCCTTTCGGCTGCCGGTCTTCTGGCCGCCGCTATGGTCAGCAGCCCCGCCAAGGCGGAAAACATCACGCTGCGTATTGCCTCCGGCCACTCGCCGGCGGTCGTTTATGCCGGCCTCATGAAGAATTTCTTCCAGCCGGAACTGAAAAAAGCGGTCGAAGCCCGCACCAAGCACAAGCTCAACTTCATCGAAGGCTACAGCGGCTCCATCGTGAAGGTGTATGAAGTCTTCGAAGGCGTACAGAGCGGCATCATCGATTTGGGTGGTTTCTGTTATTGCTTCGAGCCGTCCAACCTGAAGATGCATGCCTTCCAGGTGATGACCCCGTTCGGCACCACCGACTCGGCCGTCAGCCTGAAAGTGGCGCAGGACGTCTATAAGGACTTCCCGCTGCTGACCTCCATGTTCGAGAAGAAGTTTAACCAGAAACTCCTGGCCATCATTTCTGATGCGCCGTACCACCTGGGCACTTCCTTCGAGTGGAACAAGGTCTCCGACCTTAAAGGCATCAAGATTGCCGGTGCCGGCCTCAACCTCAACTGGCTCAAGTATGCCGGTGTAACCCCGGTTCAGGGCTCCCTTCCGGAAGCCTACACGGGCATGAAGACCCACATCTATGAAGGCTGGATCATGTTCCCCAGCGCCTGGGTCAACCTGAAGCTTTATGAACCCGGCCCGCACTACACCATGATCGGCTTCGGCGCCATTACCTGGCACGCGCTGACCATGAACAAGCAGTCCTGGGCCAAGTTGCCGAAGGACGTGCAGGGCGTCATGATGGACGTTGCCAAGAAGTTCGAAGAACAGACCGGCTCCGCCAACGTGGCTCGCTACAAAACCGACGTCGCCAAGCTGCGCGGTGGTTTGGCCAAGGTCAAAGACCTCGACCCGGGCGTGCGTCAGAGCTGGGCCGAGTCCCTCAGGGACTGGCCGGGTGAATACGCCCGTTCGCTTGAGAAAGAGGGCCTGCCGGCCGTCGCGATTCTCAACCGGGTTCTCGAATCCGCCGAATCCCACGGTCACAAGTGGCCGGTCCGTTACAAAATCTCCAAATAAGTCCGGTATGATTTTGTAAGGCTAAGAATTCCGCCGGTTGGGGCGTTTTAAATAAACATCCCGGCCGGCGGTTTTTCTATTCATACATTTGTATGCTATTCTTGAAGCCCGGTTTTGGGCTGATTTGTTTATATTATTGAGTGCGTATTTTTTTTCCAGACAGAGAATCCAAATAATAAAGGATCAACCGGAATGTCAATCGTCCAACTGAGCGACAAGCTCTCCAAATTTTTGATGGTGGTGGCGGCGGCCTGGGCCTTCGGCCTGACCTTCGTCATCTTGTCGGACATCATCGGCCGCGGTGTTTTCAACGCGCCGGTCTACGGGGTGCGCGAGATCGTTATGAACTCGATCGTCATCATCGTTTTCCTGCAAGCCGGTTATGCCATCCGCAGCCGCTGTATGCTGAAGGCGGACTTCCTCATCACCAAGTTTCCCGAGGGCTTCCAACGCATTGCCAAAGCCGTCGGTTACCTATTGGGGGCGGCGTTCTTCCTGTTGATCATCATCGGCACCGTTGAGCCGGCGATCTATGCCTGGACGGCCGGTGAATATGAAGGCGAGGGGGCGCTCCGGGTGCCGGTATGGCCGACCAAGTTCATGATCCTGTTCGGCAGCGCCGTGGCAATGTCCAATTACCTGATCATGACCTACCTCGATCTTTTCCGGCCGGAACTGTTGG
>JADHTD010000141.1 GCA_016776525.1 Rhodospirillales bacterium | reverse complement strand
CGTCACCCATCATCCGGGAAATTCGGATCGCTTTTCGCACATGACCGATCTCTGTGACCGGCTGGAACTCAACTGGACCTTTATCAAAGGTTCTGATTGCAGCCCCACTTACTTAGGAACCAACATCAGCCATCTGCGGGCGTACCGTCATGACCAGGCAAAACCTCCCTTCCTGATACTGGAAGATGATTGCGAAGTGACGGAATATTATTCCAACCCTCTCGAAATACCGACCGATGCGGATATTGTTTATCTTGGCGTGTCTTCTTGCGGGATCGCACCGGCTCTAGGCGGCAGAGCCTTGGAGGGGGCCGTTATTGTGACCGATTTTAGCGAACAACTCTGCCGCGTGCACAATATGACATCGGCCCATGCTGTGTTGTACGTAACGGAAAAAGCCCAACAGCTCGCAATAGAACAGAGCCTTTTGTGTACGATTGACAGGTTTTGGCCATTCGATGTGGGGCTGGCCGAAATTCAAAGTCAGTTAAATGCTTATGCCTATAAAAAACCCATGCTGTATCAAGCAAACGCCCTGCAAGGCAAAGATAAGCAATTTATGGAAAAAATGACGAAAATCGATCTTGGAAAAATTCCCGTGCGGGAAACCATGAAAACGGCCGTCGATAACAACGTTCACTTTTTCAAATTGACTGAAACAGAAAAGGGACGCTGGCAGTGGGTCCTTATGGGCAAGCCCAAAGAGAGTTGAGTTGAATCAAATCAGTCAGGCAGTGAGCGCCTTATGCTTTAATCGCCTTGACCAAAGCAATTGTCAGCCCGCGATGGCAGGCCTCGGCTACATCTGCGCCCCAACCTGCCAGGGTGCGAATTCCGCATCGCCGAAGCCATGTTCCTCGGATTTGGTGCGTTCGCCGGAAGCCACCGCCAACATCTTCCGGAAGATTTTCTCGCCTAAGTCTTCCAGGCTTTCGGTGCCGTCGATGATGGTGCCGCAATTGATGTCCATGTCTTCCGCCATGTGTTCGTACATGGGGGTGTTTGTGGCCAGTTTCAGGGACGGTGCGGGCTTGTTTCCGTAGACAGAACCGCGGCCGGTGGTGAAGGCCACAAGGTTGCAGCCGGACGCCACCTCGCCGGTGATCGAAACCGGGTCGTAGCCGGGACTGTCCATGAAGGCGAAGCCCTTGGTGGTGATCGGCTCGGCGTATTCATAGACACCGGCCAAATTGGTCGACCCACCCTTGGCGACGGCGCCCAGGGACTTCTCCAGGATGGTGGTCAGGCCGCCCGCCTTGTTGCCGGGCGTCGGATTATTGTCCATGCTGGCGCCGTTTTTAGCGGCGTAATCTTCCCACCAGCGGATGCGTTCGATCAGCTTCTCGCCGACATCCTTGGTCACCGCGCGCCGGGTCAACAGATGTTCGGCGCCGTAGATCTCCGGCGTTTCTGCCAACACGCCGGAGCCTCCATGGCGCACCAGGTGGTCGACGGCTAGCCCTAAGGCAGGGTTGGCGGTGATGCCCGAGTACCCATCGGAACCGCCGCATTGCAAGGCCACCGTCAGTTCCGAGACGGGCACGCTTTCCCGCTTGGCGGCTTCGGCCGCCGGCAGCACGCTTTCGAACCAGGCCACGGCTTCCTCCACCGTTTTACGGGTGCCGCCCTCGTCTTGGATGGTGGTGTAATGGAAGGCCTCCTCGGAAGGCTTTCCCAGGACTTCCAGCATCAGCGGAATCTGGTTTGTTTCGCAGCCCAGGCCGAGCATCAGCACGGAAGCAAAATTGGCATGCCGGGCATGGCCCCAGACGGTCCGTTGCAGCATGCGGAAGCCCTCGTCGTCGGTCGCCGTGCAGCAGCCCGCACCATGGACAATGGGGACGATGCCGTCGACATTGGGATAGTTATCAAGGATGCCGCGTTTCTCTATCTCTCGGGCAATGTGCTTGGCCACCGTCGCCGAGCAATTCACCGAAGTGACGATGCCGACATAGTTGCGGGTGCCAACCCGGCCGTCCTCGCGGCGATACCCCTGAAAGGTGGCGCGCTCTGCATCCGCCACCATGTCGGTCTGGCTGGCCGCCTCGCCATAAGCATAGTCGCGCTCAAAATCTCCCATCGAGACATTGTGTACGTGGACATGCTCTCCCGGCGCGATGTGGGCTGAGGCAAAACCGATGATCTGGCCGTATTTGATGACCGTCTCACCTTCTTTAATAGGCGCCACAGCCAATTTGTGGCCACGCGGAATCGGTTCGCGGGCGGTAATGGATACCGGTTCCACGATACTGCCCTTGGCAATGTCGGCCAGTACCACGGCAACATTGTCCTGGGGGCTCAGTTGAATGGATGTGTTGGCGGTCATGGGTTTCCTCCCCCATCATTCCCGTAGCATTCTATGCCGAGGGTTTTCGATGACGGCTTCTCTGATAGGCAACAACCACGAGCCTAACCGCTGACCACCCGATGCCGCCACCAATTCTTTTCATTGATGGAAAAAACAGGCTGGTAGTGACGGACCTTCTTGGTGCTCACCACCTGTTTGATCTGGTTGTCCAGCAGCAGGGTCTTGCCGTCGAGATAGACGACCAGCACGGCATGACCGACCTTCAGATTCATGTCCTTGACGGCGACCACCCGCAACTGGTTGTTCTTGAAGCCGAGACGACGCAGGGACATGTATTTGGCAATGGCGTAATCCTCGCAATCACCGAATCGTTTCATGAATTCAAAAGGCGTCGCCCAGTAATCCTTGATCCCCCAGTTGGTCTTATCGAGGATGTATTTGGCCTTGTTCATGTGGCTGTTGATGGCCAGAATTTTTTCCTTAGGGCCCTTGTCTTTGACGCTGATCAGAAACTTTGTCCATTCCTGGTAATGGCATTCGTTCATTGTTTTCGATTTGCAGGTACCTTTTTTGGCGCTGGCCGCCTCCTTGGAATAACGCTTCAGCGCACCGGTCCATTTCTTGAAGGGCTTCATGTTGCTGGATTTGGTTTCCCGGCTACGAAAAAAGCTGGGAGAGGATTTCTTTTTCTTCCTGCGGCGTTTTTTCTTAGCGGCCCAGGCCCCGCCGCCCGGCACGGCAACCGATACGGCAGCCGCCAGCGACCCAGTGAGTATCCGGGTGCAGAACCGTCGACGGTCAATTTCCTGATTAGAGATCATCCGTATCCACCCGTGCCGCATCCGGCGCGCAACACCGGAACAAGTAACAAGCTTATGAAGTTACGCCCTTTTACCTTGTCGAGTATACTGATTACTTCAAACGGCCCGCAAGATGATCGGTGCCGTATTCACCCTGAAGTGATGGCCTGTGAGGACAAACCGCCTTTGTCCGCAGGGTTTTGGGGACATTTTGCCGTTTCCGGGCTGCATGCAATATTCTTCCTTTGCCTCAAACCGTGGATACCGTAAGATTTTCGCCAACCGAGTCCTTTCCAGGGGAGGCTTAGATGGGCGAAGAGGCCCAAACCGAAGAAAAAACCCCACGCCGGGTTAATAAAGTTGCATTTGGAATCGGCGCCGTAATGGCTGCTGTTTTCGGCGCCGGTGTCTTTTTCTCGTTCCAATTCGTCGAAGACGAACGGGCCCGGACCATGAACGAGTGGCAGGTCCGCTTGGGCATTGTCGCCGACAGCCGGTCGGCCGCCGTCGACGAATGGATCGATATGAACTTTGCGACGCTCCGGGAATTGACCGAGAACGCCTCCCTGCAGCTTTACATGACGGAATTACAGCTGTCCGAAGGCGACAAGGAAGAAATCGTCGATGAAGCCGCCCAAGCCACCTATCTGCGCAACCTTTTAGTGGCCACTGCCGACCGCACCGGGTTCAAGCCCCCGGAAGGCGCCGGTGAAGTCAACGCCAACGTGGAACGGGCCGGCGTCGCCGGCATCGGTTTGGTTGACGATAAAGGCCAACCCATCGTCAGCAGCCCCGGAATGCCACCGGTCACCGGAGAAATCCGCAAGGCAATCGCCACCGCGCTGGACGGCAAACCAGCCATCATTGATATCTATCTGGGCGCCACCAACCTGCCGACCATCGGTTTCGTGCTGCCGATCTATTCCGTGCAGGGCGACGATACGGAAGGCATCGGGGCCGCGGTTGGCATCCGGACCATCGGCAACGATCTCTATAACCGCCTCAAGCAACCGGGCGCCACCGAGGAAACGGCTGAAACCTACCTGGTGCGAACCGGCGAAGGAACCGTTGAATACCTGTCGCCGCTGGCCGACGGAACGCCCCCCCTGAAACGCACCATGGCCCTCGACACCCAGGATCTGGCAGCCTCGTTTGCTCTGGAAAAACCCGGTGGTTTCGCCATCAAACGCGATTATCTCGGCGGGGAAGTCCTGCTCACGTCGCGTTCCATACCGGAAGTGCCGTGGGTCCTAGTCCGCAAGGTTACCCGTTCAGAAGCCCTGTCCGGCACTGAAAACCGCTTGCGGACGATCCTCATCGTTTTCGTGCTGATCATCGTCGGTGTCGCCGTCACGATTATCGCCGTTTGGCGGCACGGCAGTTCGATCCGGGCCGCCGAAGCGGCCGAAAAATTCCGTATCGCCGCCGAGCGGTTTGAGAACATCGGCAAGTTCATGCGCGTCGTCACCAACAGCCAGCCGACTCATATCGTCGCCGTCGACGGCACCACCAAGTATACATTTGCCAATCAACCGGCAGCCCGCGACGCCGGTATTACCGTCGAAGATATGATGGGCATGAAAATGGCCAGCGTCATCGGTCCGGTCCCGGCGGAAACCTATGAGCGGATCAACACCAAGATCCTTGACCAATTTGCCAGCCTGGAAGAACAGGGCGTTGCCGATTCGGTCGAGCAATGCCGCCAGGCCCACATGCATACTTTCGGCGAGGATGAAAACATTCAGGTCATTCGCTCCTCCCACGTACCCCTGCGCGGCGACCGCGACCACCCGCCCGGCGTTCTCATGGTGCTCGACGACCTGACCGATCTGACATCGGAACGCCGTAAAAGCGAGAAAATGACCCGTCAGTTGATCAACACCATGGTCAATGCCGTCGATCGGCGTGACCCCTATGCCATCCATCATTCCAACCGGGTGGCCGAGGTCGCCAAAACCATCGCCAAGGAAATGGAACTGGGAAAAGATGATATCGAGACCGTTGATATCGCCGGCAACCTTATGAATCTCGGCAAAATATTCATTCCCACCAATGTTCTGACCAAGGCCGGTGACATGACCGAGGAAGAAAAACAGGTCATGGAAAAAATCTATCTGGTCAGCGCCGACCTGTTGGACGACATCCCCTTCGAAGGACCGGTTTCCGAAACCATCCGCCAGGTTGGCGAAACACCGGAAGGCTCCGGACCGCTCGGCCTCAATGGTGATGATATCCTGGTAACCTCGCAGATTGTTGCCGTGGCCAATGCCTTCGTCGATTTGGTGACGGCCAAGGCCAATAGGGAAGCCATGGACTTTGAAGCCGCCACCACACTGCTTCTGGAGCAGGCCGGGAAACGCTATGACCGGCGGCCCCTGTCGGCGTTGATCAATTTCCTGGAAAACCGCAGCGGCATGGAAAAGTGGGCTGACTTCCGGCACCTGCCAGAACAGGCGGCGGCCGAAGAATAAAGTATTCCCCGACAATCAACCGAAAACCCCCGCCCGGAACCGGACGGGGGTTTATTTTATGAAAGGCCTGATGGCCGTGAATTAAAGCGGTTGGTCGACGGCGATATTGAAGGTCGCCTCGCCGCCGTCGGTCACCGAGTACCCGCCGTCCGAACCATCGTTTTCACTGATGGTTTCGCTGTCATCGTCCTCATCATCCATGGCGATGAAGGAGAAGCTGTCGCTGGTAGCGATTTCACCCGGTTCGTCGGAGGCATTATATTCGATGGAGATGGTCAGGTCGTTGAAATCTCCATCGCCGCCGCCCGTTAGGTCTTCGAAGCCAACCTTCAGAACATCGCCGTCAACGCCGGACATCACATGGTTGAAGTTATTGTCGGCATTCATCGATTGGTCGGTGAAGAAGACTTCTCCGGCTTCGACGGTTTCTGTTTCAGCCTCACCGGAACCGGAGCCCGAGCCCGAGCCGTGGCCATGACCGGAACCTGATCCCGAACCAGATCCAGATCCAC
This sequence comes from Rhodospirillales bacterium, assembly GCA_016776525.1. Taxonomy (GTDB): domain Bacteria; phylum Pseudomonadota; class Alphaproteobacteria; order Rhodospirillales; family JADHTD01; genus JADHTD01. The sequence continues at coordinate 943 of JADHTD010000141.1, read as the reverse complement.
GTCCGCGGCCATGACCGGAGCCGTGACCGGAGCCGGAGCCGGAACCGGAGCCGTGACCGTGGCCATGACCTGAGCCGGAACCAGAACCGCTGCCGGAGTCTTCCGGACCCTGCATGACCAGACCGCCGTCATCATTGAACGACATGGTCCAGGAACCGTCGGCAACGTCGCCGATATGGTCGAACTGGTCGGCACCGTCCGGGATGATGAAGAAGCCATAGGATTCGCCTTCGCCAAGCCCTTCAAGGGTCACCGAGTCACCGGCATCCATGCCGTGGCGGCCTTCAGACGAGGTGTCTTCCCAAATGATCTGCGGATCGTAGGCGTTGCCGTCTACATCGACCTTGTACCAGCCGAGGGAGTTGTCATAACCGGCGCTTTCCCCTTCGAAGGTCACCGTCACCGAGCCGCCACCGGCGGGCATGGTCAGGTTATCCTGCAAGCTGTCGGCACTGGCCGCCAGGTCACTTGCAGACGGGGCGTCGGCACTCCATTCCGGCGTATCCTCGCCCCATTCGGGGTTGAATTCGGAATCGTCGGAAACATACCGCAACAGGCCGTTATCGATGTCTTCCTGGGTGAAGGTCATACCCACTTCAAGGTCCGTGAGGTCGTCTTCGCCGTCGCCGCCGAACAGGTAGAGCGATCCAGAGTCGACATCATCGGTCAGGGTATAGACGATTTCGTCGGCATCATTGTCGACATCGCTGACCAGCAGGTCATCTGACGTAATGGTCGTTTCCTCACCGGCTGTGGCGTGGAACGGATCATCTTCGGTCGCCAGTTGTTCCAGAACCGGGGTGTCGTTGGTGCCAGTGATGCTGACCGAGACCGTCGAGGTTGTCGACAGGCCTTCGCTATCCGTCACCGTGTAGGTGAAGGTATCGGACATGGCATCGCCGACGTTCAGATTCTGTAAGGCTTCATCCGGCGTATAGGTGTA
>JADHTD010000140.1 GCA_016776525.1 Rhodospirillales bacterium | reverse complement strand
GAAACGGTAATGGCGACGGCGCGCGCCGCCGGGTCGCCGCCGTTGGCGTATTGGCGGGAAAGGTCCTTCACCACGCCCTCCATCATCGCGCGCGGGCCGGGGTTGATGGCGGGCTCGCCGACATCCAGCGCCAGGCCCGGCCGGGTCACGGTGCCGACGCCGGGTCCGGCATGGAACGTGATGCCGCCCGGAGTCCCGCCCAGTTCCAAGGTGACGACGATTTCCGCGCCGTGGGTAATGTCCGGGTCGTCGCCGGCATCCTTGATGACGCTTACTGTGGCCTGCCCGTCGTCAAGCTCCATGCGCGCGAGATCGAAGCTGGGTTCTTCTCCGCGCGGCAGGGTGATGGTCACCGGGTTTGGGAATACGCCGGTCAGCAACGCCTGATACGCCGCCGCCGTCGCCGCCGTGGCGCAGGCGCCGGTCGTCCATCCACGACGCAGGGGGCCTTCGGGTTTTTGACGGGACGCCGGCATGATGCTCCTTGTCAACTGGCGGTATATTATCATATCCGTCCGGGGGGCCACGTCCTATCATGCGGGAAACGCGCACGGGATTTTCATGACCGATACCAATCATTCGAACAGGGGACTTGTCATTGCCGCGCCGTCGTCGGGCAGCGGCAAGACCGTGGTGACGCTGGGGCTGATCCGGCATTTGGCGGGATCGGGCCTTGATGTCGCCTCGGCCAAGGCCGGGCCCGATTACATCGACCCGGCCTTTCACGCCGCCGCCGGCGGGCGGCAATGCCTGAATATGGACCCTTGGGCCATGCGCGCGGATACCCTGGCGGCGACGGCGGCGGCCCTAAGCGCGGACACGGTCATCTGCGAAGGGGTGATGGGGCTGTTCGACGGCGCTTTCGTGAAAGCGGACGAGACCGAAAAGGACGGCTCGACGGCGGACCTGTCACGCCGCACCGGATGGCCTGTGGTGCTGGTTATCGACGCACGCGCCCAGGCGGCTTCCGCGGCCGCCGTGCTCAAGGGTTTCGCCGAATACCGCGGGGATGTTTCCGTTGCCGGCGTCGTCTTCAACCGGGTCGGCGGCGGGCGGCACGAAGACATCCTGCGCCGGGCCTGTGCCGGGTCCGTGCCCGCCATACCGGTTCTCGGCTGCCTGCCACGGGCCGCAGGACTGGACCTGCCGGAACGGCATCTGGGGCTGGTGCAGGCGGTTGAACACCCCGACCTGGAAACGTTCCTGGAAACGGCGGCCGGGCTGGTGGCGGACCATCTGGATGTGGACGGACTTTTGGAATTGGCGCGGCCCCACAAGCTCGAAGGCGGCGCCAATACTTCGCCGCCCCTGCCGCCTTTGGGGGGGCGCATTGCCGTCGCCGGGGACGAAGCGTTCGCGTTTTCCTATGCCTCCGTAATCGACGGCTGGCGCGATGAGGGTTCCGAGATCGTGCCTTTTTCGCCGCTCGCCGACGAAGCCCCGGATGCAGACGCCGACGCGGTGTATCTGCCGGGCGGTTATCCGGAACTGCACGCCGGAAGGCTGGCGTCAGCGGAAAATTTTCTCCATGGGCTGCGGGCCCGGGCCGAAGGCGGGGCGGCGGTCTACGGCGAATGCGGCGGCTATATGGTGTTGGGCCGGGGGCTGACCGATGCCGACGGCGCCCGCCACGCCATGGCCGGGTTGCTGGGGTTGGAAACCTCGTTCGCCGAACGCAGGCTGCATCTCGGATACCGCCGGGTTGCGGGATTGGCGGACAGCCCGTTGGGCAAAGGCGGGGACGCCTTTCGCGGCCATGAGTTTCACTATTCCGCGACCTTGGCCGAGGGCGGCGACGCCGGGCCGGGCCAGCCCCTGTTCCAGGCCGCCGACGCCGAAGGCAATGACTTAGGCCCTGTCGGGCTGGCGGCGGGCCGGGTGGCGGGCTCGTTCATCCACCTGATCGACCGGGAATAGGAATCGTCGGGGCGCTTTGACAATCGCCAACAGACGGGGTACCCCTTGGGCCGCGTTGAGGAGTCACCGTTTGATGCCCGCAAAAGCCGACAAGAAACCCACCGATCAGCCGTTCTGGCAGACCAAGACCCTGGACGAAATGTCCCGGGCGGAGTGGGAATCCCTGTGCGACGGTTGCGCCAAATGCTGCCTCAACAAGCTGGAAAACGAATCCACCGGCGAAATCCAGTACACCGATGTCGCCTGCCGCCTGCTGGACACGGAACAGTGCCGCTGCGTCAGCTACGACGACCGCAAACGCTTCGTTCCCGACTGCCGGATACTCACGCCCCGGGCGGTGCGGGAACTGGAATGGCTGCCCAGCACCTGCGCCTATCGCCTGATCGACGAAGGCAAGGCGCTCTATTGGTGGCATCCGCTGGTGTCCGGCGACCCTGAAACCGTGCACCAGGCCGCCGTGTCCGTGCGCGGACGGGTGGTTTCGGAACGCGATACCGACGAATTGGAAGGCCGCGTCGTCGGCTGGCCCAAATAAAAAAGGGTTCACCCAAGGAATATCCATCCAACAAGGAGCAAATAAATCGTGCCTCAACAAGATTTTGCCTTTTCCGGCGTTTATGCCGCCGCGCTGACGCCGCTAACCGGCGCCGGCGACCCCGACATCGGCCTGATGGCGTCCCATTGCCGCTGGCTTCTCGACAACGGTTGCGGCGGCCTTGCCATTCTGGGCACCACCGGCGAAGCCAATTCGTTCAGCGTCGCGGAAAGGATCGTTATTCTGGACGGCCTGGCCGAGGCAGGCATCCCCGGCGATACCCTGATGCCCGGCACCGGGTCTTGCGCTCTGCCGGACGCCGTGGCGCTGACCAAAGCGGCGTTGAGAAATGGCGCCGGCTGCGTTTTGATGCTGCCGCCGTTCTATTACAAGAATCCCAGCGATGACGGCCTGTTCGCCGCCTATTCGGAAATCATCCAGGCGGTCGGCGATGGCAAACTGAAAATCTGCCTTTACCATTTTCCGCAGATGTCGGGCGTGCCGATTTCCTATTCACTGATCGAACGCCTGCTCAAAGAATACCCGGACACCGTGGTCGGCATGAAGGACAGCTCGGGCGACGGGGATAACATGATCGGGGCGGCGAAAAACTTTCCGGGCTTCGCCGTGTTTGCCGGGTCCGATGAATTGCTGCTGCCGCTCATCGAAGCCGGTGGCGCCGGGTGCATCACGGCCTGTGCCAACGTCGGCGCGAAATTGGCCGGGGAAGTCTATCAAGGCTGGAAAAACGGCGACGACGTCGGGGCCACCCACGAGGCGCTGACCGCCGTGCGCAACACGATCATGAAGTTTCCGTTGTCGACGGCGTTGAAGACGCTGATGGCGCGCCATTCCGGAAACGACGACTGGCTCAACATCCGCCCGCCGCTGATGCGCATGAGCGAGGCCGACCGCGAGACCTTGCTGGAAGGCTTCGACGCCCTCGGATATTCCATTCCCCCGGTGGCCTGAGGGCGTGTCCAAGGCGTTGACCCGGCAAGCCACCCTTGATCTCGACGGCCGTCGGGTGGCTGTGCGGTTTCTCCGCAATCGCCGCGCGCGCCGCATAATCCTGCGCCTGGATCAGGGCCTGGACGGGGCCGAAGACGGCGTCGTCGTTACCCTGCCGAGCCGCACGCCACCCGAAGAAGGCCTCGACCTGGTCCGCGACAAGGCCGACTGGGTGTTGAGAAGGCTCGATGATCTGGCTCCACGGATACCCTTTGCCGATGGCGCCCGGGTGCCGCTGGGCGGCGTCGATCATGTTATCCGCCACACGGCTGAGAAACGCGGCGTGGTGCGGCTCGAGGGCTGTGAAATTCTCGTTGCCGGGGGCCATGAGCATCTCGCCCGGCGGTTGCGGGACTGGTTCAAGGGCCAGGCCCGGGACCGCATCCGGCCCCGTGTACGGGACAAGGCGGCGGTCCTTGGCTGCACGCCGGGACGCATCACCATCCGCGACACCAAAAGCCGCTGGGGGTCATGTTCCGCTGAGGGCAACCTGTCGTTCTGCTGGCGGCTGGTGATGGCGCCGGAAAGGGTTCTCGATTATGTCGTCGCCCACGAGGTCTCGCACCTGGCCGAGCACAACCACGGGCCCCGGTTCTGGCGGCTGGTGGGCCGCTTGACCGAAGACATGGACCGGAGCCGCGACTGGCTGAAACGACACGGGGAGCACCTGCACCGAATTGGGTGAGGAAAGAAAAGAATTTATTATGAAACAAGCCCAGGGAAAACTGATCATCGACACCACAGGGCAGGGGTTGACCGAATGTACCGCCGAAGTCGCCCAATGGGTCCTCAGGCAGGGCATTTCCACCGGGCTTCTCACCGTTTATATCCGCCATACGTCGGCGTCGCTGGTGATCCAGGAAAATGCCGACCCTCTGGTGATGCGGGATCTGGAGGCATTCTTCAGGAAATTGGCGCCGGAAGACCCGAGCCTGTATAGCCATACCACCGAAGGCCCCGACGACATGCCGGCGCATATCAAGGGCGCGCTGACCGAGACGTCTCTCACCATCCCCGTGACCAACAGGCGGATGGCCCTCGGCACGTGGCAGGGGATATTCGTGTTCGAACACCGTACCCGGCCGCACCGCCGCGAGATCGTCCTGCACTTGGGCGGCGAAGAGGAAGACTTGAACGAAGGCGAATAAGCCCGTTTTCGGTTGCCATGGGCCACCGTCTTTTTATGCTGGCCCCTTCGGCAAAGGAGTCTGTTCATTGTCCTCGTCATTTATCGCCCTGATCATCGCCGCGATGGTCGCCGCCATCGTCATCCGCCGCAAGATGAAAGAGCCTGAAAACGTTTTCGGCCAATGGTGCGCGAAGAACATCAGGCCCCGGATGGCGGTTGCGGCCAAGGTGGTGGCGTATCTGACGCTGGCGGCATGGATCCTGATATTCTTGTTCGCGCCGAAGGATGAGCGCGGAAGTATCGGTGAACTGATGAAAAGCTTCCGCAATGCCTTCGGGCTGGAGGAAACAAAAGCCCCCGGTCAACCTTCCCCGGACTCTCCCACCATCCCGCCGCCGTTCCGGATTCCCGGACCCGGGGAAACGGCAAAACCAAATCCGGCGCGGCCATGAAAAAACGCAAAAAAACCCCGCGCCGCAAACCGGCGTCGAAAAAGATCCGCAAAAAAGGCAAACCGGCAAACCTGGCGTCAGGCCCAGCCGCCCAGCCGGTCTCTTCGCCTTCCGCTGTTGCTGCCGGCGCCGAAGCCCTTGGCCTGGCGGCGAGCGCGTTGCAATCGGGCCGCCCGGAAGAGGCCTTTCGCCTGTGCGGGCGGGTTTTGCAGCAAAACCCGGGCGATTCCGAGGCGCTCAACCTGGCCGGGGTCGCCGCCTTTCAGGCCGGCGATGCGTCCGAAGCCCTTTCATTGCTGGAAACCGCCGTCGCATTCCGCCCCGATTTCGCCGATGCCCACAACAACCTGGGCAACGTGCTGAAGGCCATGGGCGATACCACCGCCGCCGAGGCGGCTTACCGCCGGGCCGTCGAGGCCAGCCCCGAAAACCGGGACGCCGAATTCAACTTGGGAATCGTGCTGGAGGCCGGGGGCCGCTTTATCGAGGCCGAGGCGTCTTATCGCCGCTGTATCGCCCTTGATCCCGGGGCCGCTCCGGCGCAATTCAACCTGGGCAACGTCTTGAAGGCCCTGGGCCGCCTCGACGAAGCGGTGATTGCCTACAGGAGGGCCCTCGGGATCGACCCCGGCCATGCCGAGGCGCTCAACAACCTGGGCACCGGGGATATGGAACTGGGCCGTCCGGCCGATGCCATTCACGCCTATCGCAAGGCCATAGGCGTAAACCCCGAATTCGCCGAGGCCCATTACAATCTGGGCGTGGCGCTTCAGGAAACGGGCGAGCAGGACGCCGCCATTGCCGCCTACCGGCGTACCATCAAATGCGACCCGGGTCACGCCGGGGCGGAGATCAACATCGGTTATGCGTTGAAGGAGATGGGGCGGCTGGATGAGGCCGAGGAGGCTTACGCGCGGGCTATCCAAATCGCCCCCGATTACGACAAGGTGCGGGCCAATCTGGGCGACTTGTACCTGCAACAGGGAAACCCGGATGCCGCCGTCCGGGTCTGTGACGACTTCCTCAAGGATCATCCCGGCAATATCTCGGTGCTGGCCTTCAAGGCCATTGCGCTGGAGGAAAAAGGTGATCGCGGGGCGGTCCGGGAGCTCTACGATTTCGACCGCCTTTTGCGTCCCGTTCATCAATCCGCGCCGGACGGGTTCGACGATATGGCGCACTTCAACCGGGCGCTCGGCGATCACGTGCTCGGCCATCCGTCGCTTATCGCCCAGCCGGCGTCCCATGCGACCCGGTTCGGCCGCCATTCGGGCGAACTGCTGGCCGAGCCGAAGGGCCCGGTGGCGGCGCTGGAAGGGATGATCATGGCGGCGGTGAAGGATTACCGCCAAGCGATTCCGCCGGACCCGGCCCATCCCTGGCCGGCCAAAAAGCCTAAGCGTCTGGGCCTGAGCGTGTGGGGCGTGGCCATGGACAGGCAAGGCCATCAACTGGCCCATATCCATCCGTCGGCGTGGCTGTCCGGCGTCTATTACCTGAAAATTCCGGGCGTGGTCCGCGCCGATGACCCGGCCCATGCCGGCTGGATCGAATTCGGCCGCGCGCCGGAAGACTTCCACGCCACGACGGAACCCGAGGTCAGGCTGATCCGGCCCGAGGAAGGCCTGATGGTGCTGTTTCCGTCCTATTTCTATCACCGCACAGTGCCCTTTGAGTCCGACGAGACGCGCATCTCCATCGCCTTCGACGTTCTCGATCTTGATTGAGGGGGCTTTCCGTCCGGGCGGCAAATTTTTAAATACCCGTATCGTAAGGTTTTATTCAACGGGAATTTGCAAAAACCGTCAAAACCACACTATTCTAATTGGTAATTGAGGAGAGGCCGCGTCTAAGCGGTCCTGATCGGTAAAAACCTGGGAAACGGGAACATTCTTCCGTTATAGAAAAACGAACCATGTTCGGTGAACGTTGGACGCCGCCGATGTTAATCGCCGCCGCTACCGGTCTGGCGATGGCGTTTTTTATCGGCGATATAATGCTGCCGCTGGGGGTTGCCGGCGGCGTGCCGTACGTCGCCGTGGT
>JADHTD010000139.1 GCA_016776525.1 Rhodospirillales bacterium | reverse complement strand
CCGGCCGGCAAGCCGTTTACCGAAGACAGCATCGGCATGGCCCTGGCCATGCGCGACCTGATGGGGCATCTTCGCGAAAGCGGCGAGATCAGCGGCAACAATCCGGCCTTCACCAAAGAGGATCGGTCCCGTTTCCTGCGGGTCCTCGAAGAAATTGTGCAGGCCGCCCTGCGCCCCTAACGGAAAACGATATCTCTATGACCGACACTCCGGCTCCAACACCCCAAACCTCCTCCTCCGCCGCCCCGTTGTGGATCGCCGTCATGCCCGGCGTTTTCGTGCTGCTGTGGAGCACCGGTTTCGTCGGCGCCCGCCTGGGCATGCCCCATGCCGAACCGTTCACCTTCCTGGCCTACCGCTTTACCATCCTCACCGTCCTGCTCGGCGGCTTCAGCCTTCTGGTGCGGGCCCCCTGGCCGAAAGACTGGCGGGAAACGGGGCACACGGCGGTGGCCGGACTGCTTATCCACGGGGCCTACCTGGGCGGTGTTTTCTGGAGCATTTCCCATGGCCTGCCGGCCGCCTTTTCGGCCCTCATCGTCGGTGTCCAGCCCCTGTTGACGGCGGTGGCCGCCGGACCCTACCTGGGCGAAAAGGTCACCGCCCGCCAATGGACCGGTTTCCTGCTGGGTTTCTGCGCCGTCGTCCTGGTGGTTGCCGACGACGTCAACCTGGGCAGCGCCTATTTTTACGGCATCCTGGCCAACATCGTTTCCCTGCTCGGCATCACCATCGGCACCCTTTACCAGAAACGCCACGGCACCAATATGGACCTGCGTACCGGATCGGTGGTGCAGTTCGCGGCCACCGGCGCCGCCATGATCTTGCTCGCCGCCCTCTTCGAACAGGGCCGCTTCGAGTGGAACGGGGAATCCATTTTCGCCATGGTCTGGCTGGTCTTCGTGCTGTCACTGGGCGCCATCACCCTGCTGCTAATCCTCATTCGGCGCGGCGCCGCCTCCAAGGTGGCCAGTCTTTTCTATCTGGTGCCGCCGGCGGTGGCCCTGGAAGCCTACCTGTTGTTCGGCGAGACCCTGGATACCGGCGATATTGCCGGCATGGCCGTGGCCATGGCCGCCGTCGCCCTGGTCACCCGGCAGGGTAAGTCCAAAAAAGACACCTGATCCCAATTCCCATATGTGGGTGAGGTTACTGGCCCCATTCCCGGCCTATGATCCTAACAGCACGACTGTCATGTTCACCTGTTTCGGGGTATACTGGGGGCGTACCGGAAAATCAAAATGAGGAGACAGCGGATGCCTGACAGTGTTTACAAAGTCATTGAACTCATCGGTACCAGCCCCAATTCCTGGGAGGAAGCGGCGAAAAACGCCGTCAATAAAGCAGCCGAGCATCTGCGCGGCCTACGCATCGCCGAAGTCACGGAACTGGACATGAAACTCGAAGACAACAATGTAGTTGCCTACCGGGCCAAGGTTAATGTTTCCTTCCGTTTCGAAGGATAGTTCTTGCCGGTTTTTAGAGGTGGCCCTGTCTTTGGGAGACCATAAGAAAACGGGAGGTTTAAGAAGCTGACCCCGCCGACGACCATAAGTGACATATCTTTGAAAAACTGAACGAGGCCCGGTCTCGGATCGGGCGATGCCGTAAATCGGTATTCCAAACAAGAAGCCCCGCCCTGGCTGCGGGGCTCTCTTTATGAGGGCTTATGGTAGCGGGACCACCACAGCCGCCCATAAATCAGGCCGTTGAGAAGCAGCACGAAAATGCCGATCCAGATGAACCCCGTGCGGGGAAAGCCGCCGGTAAACAGCAGTTCCGGATAGAGCAGCGGCAGCACGTAATGCTCGACGAAGCTGTCGGCATAACCGGCCGCCGCCCCCTGGGCGCGCAGATCGTTTTCCAGATAGGTCAGCGGACAGACCCAGCCCGCCAGTTCGATGCCACCGCCCCACAGGAAGGAGGGCACATGCACCCAGGCCAGGCGCGGCCAGCGGAAGGTCAGGAACCCGCCGAAAACGACGAACAGGACGAACAAAAAATGCAGTCCGACGACAGCGTCGGCCAGAATTCTATAGAGCATGTACCGCTCCCCGCATCCGGTGCGCCCCAGGGCGCCTCATAGACCATCATACCCTTTGCCGGGGCCAAATGACCCGGCATAAATCCGCCAAAAAATGACCTGTATCAACGTTTACCGCGCTCTGCACAGTATACTATGCGGATAGGATGGAATTTTGCGTTTCCAGTGCCTTGGGAAGCGACGGTTTGTGTTTGCCGTTTGCTTCATCGTCCCTTTCGGGGGTAAACTCCGCTCTGACTGTAAAATGGGCCCTTTGAGAGGCTCAGCCACAGTCAAAGCTCTTATGGACGTCTACAACTATTCGGGGGAATGTTGTCCATGACTGCCGGTCAAACCTTATTGGGTGAAGCATCCCGGAAAATTCCGGTTTTTGCCGCCAGCGGCGCGCCGCGTATCCGCGAGGAACTCTCCAACAGCCTGCGCCCCTTCTATAACATCCGCACCTTCGATAAATCCGAGGCGGTGCTCAAGGCTGTCAGCAAATCGCAACCGGCAGCCATTGTGATCGACGAAACCATTCCGCCGATGGGCGGCATGAACCTGATCAAGACGCTGCGCAAGGAAGCAACGTCGAAGACCCTGCCCCTGGTCTATACGGCCAATGCGGTCGATGCGGAATCCCTGGATGAAGCGAAATCCTACGGCCAGGTCGAACCCCTGGGCAAACCCTACCAACCCCGTAGCCTGGTGGGCGCCATTTCACGCATGGTCAATGCCGGCGTCGAAGCCAGTTGGGAAAAAATCGAACCGGTACAGAAAGAGGCCCTGAAAAACACCCTGACTTCCTTCAATGCTATCGCCGATCAAATCCAGGGCGACGATCCGATTGCTTACGGTGAAGTCCGGGAAAGCTGTACCCCCCTGGTGACGGCCATTCAAAACCAGAACTTCAAGGACATGCTGCGCGGCGTGCAGGACCACGACAACTATTCCTTTGTCCATTCGCTGCGGGTCGCCACTTTTCTCAGCCTCTTTGGGACCACGGTCGGCATAAAGGGTGATGAACTGATGGTCCTGGCCACCGGCGGCCTGCTCCATGACCTGGGCAAGATGTACATCCCCCACGAAGTGCTCAACAAGGCGGGCAAGCTGGATGACACCGAGTTTAACGTCATGAAGTCGCATGTCTCCCATACCCAGGATCATTTGGACCGCAACAGCGAACTGCCGAGCGGCATAGCGGTGATCGCCGGGCAGCACCATGAAAAGCTGGACGGCAGCGGCTACCCCAACGGCCTCAAGGGCAGCCAGATCAACGAACTGGCGCGGATGGCGGCGATCGTCGATATCTTCGGGGCGCTCACCGACCGGCGGGTTTACAAAGACCCGATGCCGCCGGAAAAAGCCCTGGTCATTATGGCCGACATGAAAACCCACCTGGATCAGAACCTGCTGGCCCTGTTCCGCGAAATGCTGCTGGATTCGGCGACTTTATAGTTGTTTTTTTCTGGAGCTTGCCCCCTACCCAACCGCACCTGGAATGTGCTGGGGACTCGATCCCAACCCAACCACACCTGGAAGCAATCTACTTTTTTTAACTTCTTTCTTTCAGCTTCAGAGACGCTGAATTGATGCAGTAGCGCAGGCCCGTCGGTTCCGGCCCGTCGTTAAAGACATGGCCCAGGTGGCTGTCGCAGGCGGCGCACATGACCTCGGTACGGACCATGCCGTGAGAGCCGTCCACTTCGGTAGCAACATGGGCCTCATCAAGGGGCCGTGTGTAACTGGGCCAGCCGGACCCGGAATCAAACTTGTGGTTGGAATCGAATAAAGGCGTTCCGCAGCAAACACACTCGTAAACACCCGGCGTCTTGCTGTCGGCGTATCGACCGCTAAAAGCACGTTCGGTGCCTTTCAGGCGGGCTATCTGGTATTGTTCCGGCGTTAGTTGCGCCTGCCATTCGGCTTCGGTTTTTTTGATCTTCTCGACCATGGATTATCTTCTCCTCACATGCCAACAGACGCAGTATAGGCCAATCTTAGAACTGGAATAAATCAAATCTGGTTTACACGGCCTTCCGATAAGCTATATCTGAAAAAGGTGAATTCAGCACGCCCGGCAATGGAGAGGATCAAAAAATGCAAAAAGGCGACAGGAGCACAGGCAAAGCCAAAGCCCTTGGCATCAATCATGTGGTGCTGGAGGTCGGCGACCTCGACCAAGCCCTCGACTTCTATGGCGCCATCTTCGATTTCACGCTCAGGGGCCGCAATGAAACCCAGGCCTTCATCGACATGGGCGACCAGTTTCTGCAACTCAGCCTGTCCGACGAACCGCACGGCAAGGATACCAAGCGTCATTTCGGGTTTGTCGTCGATGACCGCAGCACCATACCGGAGATGCTCGAAAAGCTCGGCGCGGAACGGCTCAAGCGGATGAATTTCCTCGACCCGTGGGGCAACCGCATCGAGGTCGTTCCCTATGAAAACATCCAGTTCACCAAAGCCGATCATATCCTGCGCGCCATGGACGCCGGTGATGTGAAGAAAACCCCGGAGGCCATCAAGGAACTCAAGGAAAAAGGTATGTCCCCGGACGATGCGGGTTGAGCCCAACCCTGTTTATTTAACCACCAGATTTTTACACAAGGAGAAAGCACCATGCCGTTAGTTCGCGTATCCGCCATCGCCGACAGAATGTCACCGGAAGTGAAGAAGAAAATCTGCCAGGAAATGCATGACGTCATCATGCGCAACACCCCGGCGCCGTCGGAAGCCGTCTGGGTCATGATCGACGACGTGCCGGGCGAAAACTGGATGATCCACGAGACCATGCTCAGCGAAAAGAAACCGGCGGAAATTTTCGGGAAAGATTAAATCTTTTGAAGCTGTGCTAGAAGCTGAAGCGCGCCAGGAACTGCTTCAGGGCGTCGCGGATCTGGCTGAATCCGGCGCGGAATTTGGCCAGCGTCCGTTCGTTGTCTTCCGTCGCCTGTTTGAGGCGTTCGGCCAGGTCTTCACCGGCACCGCCTTCGCGCAGTCCGGCCGCCAGCCGCGCCCCGTGCGACAGGTCGATCTCGTCGGTGACCACGCGCCCGGCCGTTTCCAGGTCGGCGCCGGTCTGGCGGGGGTCGGCATCAGCCGCCTGTTTGGCGCGTCCCGCCGCCGCCGCGTAAGGGTTGGGCCCCCGTTGTACCGTTAAATCAGCCATGCATCAGCATACCACATTATTCTCAAACACCGTAACCATTCACCCCCACGCCAAATCGGCATTGACGTGATAGGATGATTTTTTCACGGTCCAGATAAAAACCGAAGCCATGCTGCACATCGATAACCTGAGCCGTCCCGGACTCAAGCCGGCCAGTTTCACCCTCAAGGGTGGGGAATGCATTGCCTTGGGCGGACCGTCGGGCGCCGGAAAATCGTTGCTGTTGCGGGCCATTGCCGACCTCGACCCCAATGACGGCCGGGTTGAGATCGACGGCACCAGCCGCCGCTCCATACCGGCGCCCCAATGGCGGCGGATGGTCTGTTACCTGTCTGCCGAGTCCGGCTGGTGGCGGGACCGGGTCGGTGATCATTTTACGGAGACGGATGCCGCCCTGGCGCTGTTGCCCGACCTCGGCCTGGCCCCCGATACCCTGGACTGGCAGGTCTCGCGGCTGTCGACCGGTGAACGCCAGCGCCTGGCCCTGGCCCGGGTGTTGTTGCTCAAACCCCGCTTTCTGCTGTTGGACGAACCCACCGCCAACCTCGACCCGGAGTCGACCGAACGGGTGGAAGGGCTGATCAAAGACCGCCTCAAGGACGGTGTCGGCATTCTGCTGACGACGCACTTGGCGGCACAGGCCCGGCGTCTGGCGACCCGCCAATTGATGGTAGAGGGCGGCAGCCTCAGCGAGGTGGCCTTATGAGCTTTATCAGCTTAGGACCGCTGGACATCGCTATTGCCGCCCTGCTTTTGGTGCTCAACGCCGTCTTTTCCATGATCATGCGCCTCAACCTGGAAAAACGCATGGCCGTCGCTGCCGCCCGTATGGTCGTGCAACTGGTGCTGATGGGGTTGGTGCTGAAGACCTTGTTTGACCTGGCCTCGCCTTTCCTCACGGCGGGGGTCGCCGTCTTCATGGTGTTGTTCGCCGGGCGCGAGGCGATGGCCCGGCAAACCCGCACATTCACCGGCTGGTGGTCCTATGGACTGGGTACCACCAGCATGCTGATCGCCGGCGCCGTCGTCACCATTTTCGCCCTGACCACCCAGGTCAGGCCCGACCCCTGGTACGAGGCCCGCGTCGCCCTGCCGCTGCTGGGCATGATCCTGGGTAACACCATGAACGGCATTGCGCTTGGCATCGACCGCTTGCTCAACGGGGCGGCCCGTGAACGGCTAGCCATCGAATCCCGCCTGGCCCTCGGCCACGACAAGGCGCAAGCCTTCGGCGGCGTTGTCCGCGAGGCCCTGCGCAGCGGCATGATCCCGACCATCAATGCCATGTCAGCGGTCGGCCTGGTCTCCATACCCGGTATGATGACCGGTCAGATCCTGGCCGGAATCGAACCGATGGAAGCCGTCAAATATCAATTGCTGATCATGTTCCTGATTGCCGGCGGCACGGCGCTCGGCGTCATGGGGGCGGTGCTGGGCGGGGTCCGGCGGCTGTCCGACGACCGCCACCGCCTGCGCCTGGATCGGCTGACGCCGGAAAAAGGTAAGGCTTAAAACCCGTATCCGGGTCTTTCGCGGGCCCGGATTTTCGCCTACCATTCTATGCATTGAAGCAACCAACCGGGAGCCTGCCCTCATGCCGACCTTGATCCGCCCCTTGATGACCGCAGCCGCTTTAGCACTGATGACCCTGAGCCCGGCGCTGGCCCTGGAGGACTATCCCCCGGCCCAGCAGCAGCAGTTCCTGGATTGGTGCACGGGCGCTAAGTCGGCCTCCGAGTCCACCTGTTCCTGCACCCTGAAACGCCTCGCCCAGACCGTGCCGCCCGCCGCCCTGGCCTCTTTCCTGGCCGGCAAGGGATCGTTCTCGTTGTCGGCCTCGTCGGTCGCGGCCGGCGCCGCCGTCACCGAAGCCCTGGCGGCCTGTTCGAAATAACCG
>JADHTD010000138.1 GCA_016776525.1 Rhodospirillales bacterium | reverse complement strand
GGAACAGTTGTTCGGCAAATTACGCCGGGGCGGCATTGTTAAAAGCGTCCGCGGACCGGGCGGCGGCTATCTGTTGTCGCGCAGCGCCAACGACCTGAGGATTTCCGACGTCATCCTGGCCGTTGACGAACCGATCAAGGCAACCCGCTGTATGCCGGGTTCACCGGCCGGCTGTCAGCAGAATCAGGGCCGCTGCCTGACCCACGACTTGTGGACGGAACTGGGCAACCAGATCTACCTGTATCTCAATTCGGTCTCCATCGCCGATGTGTGCGAACAACGCATCCTCGGTAGCAGCGGCCTGGATATCGGGGAATCCGGTTTTGCCGGACATCCGATTGAATCGGTGGCGGCGGCGCAATAACGGGAATTTCGTCCCGCCTTTCGGGAAGACTGAGGCAGCAACCCTATGGACCAGATCTATATGGATCATAACGCGACGACACCCGTCAAACCGGCGGTGGCCGAGGCCGTGGCAGACGTTCTGGCGAACGTCGGCAACCCCTCGTCCGTCCACCGGCACGGGCGTTTGGCGCGCCGTCTGGTCGAGGACGCCCGCCAGCAGGTGGCCGCCCTGGTCGGTGCCGACCCTTCCCAGGTGACCTTCACCAGCGGCGGTACGGAAGCCAACCAGTTGGCCCTTCAAGGCTGCGGGCGGGACCGGGTGCTGGTTTCAGCGGTCGAACATCCCTCCGTGCTGGTTGCTGATCTGGGGGCCTGGCTGATCCCGGTCGACGGTGATGGCCGTCTCGAGCTGGCGGCGCTGCAGGCGAAATTGTTGGAAAGCGACGTTCCGGCCCTGGTCTCGGTGATGCTGGCCAATAACGAGACCGGCGTCATCCAGCCGGTTTCCGAGGCCGCCGCCATTGCCCATGACCATGGCGCCCTGTTCCATTGTGACGCCGTGCAGGCGGCCGGTAAGATCGCCTTTGATCTGGCGGCGCTGGATGCCGACCTGTTGAGCATCTCGGCCCACAAGATGGGCGGCCCCATGGGCGTCGGCGCCCTGATCAACCGGCCCGGCGTCAAACTGACGGCCCTGGTCCGGGGCGGCGGTCAGGAACGGGGCCTGCGCTCCGGTACGGAAAACGTTTCCGGTATCATCGGCTTCGGCAAGGCCGCCGAACTGGCCCTGGAAGGCCGCGCCGACATTGCCAATCTCGCTGCCGGGCGTGACCGCCTGGAGGCCAGGGTCCGCGAAATTGCCCCGGGAACCCGTTTCTTCGGGGCTGGGGCCGAGCGTCTGCCCAATACCAGTTGCCTGACGATGCTCGGCGTCGACAGCGAAACCCAGGTGATGGCCCTCGATCTGGCCGGTATTTCGGTGAGCGCCGGGTCCGCCTGTTCCTCGGGCAAGGTGCAGGCCAGCCACGTACTGGAAGCCATGGGCGGCAGCGGGGCCGAAAATGCCATCCGGGTCAGCCTCGGCTGGTCGTCCCGGGACGACGATATCGATAAGTTTCTGGAGGCATGGGGATCGCTCTATGCCCGCAAGGGTTCCGGCCGGGAACAGGCTGCTCCGGCAGCCTGAACCGGTGGATTATAAAAGGAAGAATAATGAACGACATCCGTAACAACAAAGCGCCCATTTATCTGGATTATCAGGCGACGACGCCGACCGACCCCCGTGTCGTCGACGCCATGTTGCCGTACTTTTCCGATAAGTTCGGCAACCCGCATTCGCGTTCCCATTTCTACGGCTGGGAAGCCGAGGACGCGGTGGAGAAAGCCCGGGGCCAGATCGCCAGCCTCATCGGCGCCGATTCCAAGGAAGTGATTTTCACCTCGGGCGCCACCGAATCCAATAATCTGGCGATCAAGGGCGTGGCCAACTTCTACAAGGACAAGAAGAACCACATCATCACCTGCATCACCGAACATAAATGCGTCCTCGATACCTGCCGCCACCTGGAACAGGACGGTTTTGAGGTGACCTACCTTCATGTCGGCGAAAACGGCCTCATCGACCTGGAACAGTTAAAGGACGCCATTACCGAGCAGACGGCGATCGTTTCCATCATGGCGGTCAACAACGAGATCGGCGTCATCCAGCCGATTGCCGAAATTGGCGCCATCTGCCGCGAACGCAAGGTCTTCTTCCACACCGACGCCGCCCAGGCGGCGGGCAAGATTCCGCTCGACGTCAATGAAATGAACATCGACCTGATGAGCATTTCCGGCCACAAGCTCTATGGCCCCATGGGCATCGGCGCTTTATATGTGCGCCGCCGTCCGCGGGTGCGCCTGGTTGCCATGATCAACGGCGGCGGCCAGGAACGCGGCATGCGGTCCGGTACCCTGCCGACACCGCTGTGTGTCGGCCTGGGCGAAGCCTGTGACATCTGTGAGGCTGAAATGGACACTGAGACCGAACGCCTGCGCATGCTCAGCGATAGATTCTACGATGCCACCATGGCCCGCCTGCCGGATGTTTATTTGAACGGCGACCGTAATCAACGGTTCCCCGGCAACCTCAACCTCAGCTACGCCTATGTTGAAGGCGAGGGCCTGATGATGGGCATCAAGGAACTGGCTGTTTCTTCCGGTTCGGCCTGCACCTCGGCTTCGTTGGAGCCGTCCTACGTGCTGCGCGCTTTGGGCGTTGAAGAGGAGTTGGCCCACACCAGCTTGCGGATCGGCATCGGCCGCTTTACCACCGAGGAGGATATCGACTTCGCCGTCGATAAAATCGCCTCCGAGGTGGAACGACTGCGCCAAATGAGTCCCCTTTGGGAAATGGCGCAACAGGGTATCGACTTGAAGTCCATTGAATGGGCGGAACACTGATATACATAATAACTGCACTCATACCGGACTTTGAACCCGGCACATGATGGAGAGAAAAAATGGCTTACAGCGACAAACTTCTAGATCACTACGAAAACCCCCGCAACGTCGGGACCTTTGAAAAAGACGACGATGGCGTCGGTACCGGCCTGGTCGGTGCGCCGGCTTGCGGCGACGTTATGAAATTGCAGATCAAGGTCGATGCCGAGGGCATCATCGAAGATGCCAAATTCAAGACCTTCGGCTGTGGATCGGCCATCGCGTCCAGTTCGCTGGTCACCGAATGGGTCAAAGGCAAGAGCGTCGACGAAGCGGCTGAGATCAAAAATACTCAGATCGCCGAAGAACTGGCCCTGCCGCCGGTGAAGATTCATTGCTCCGTACTGGCTGAGGATGCTATCAAGGCAGCCGTATCCGATTACAAATCGAAAAACGGTGCAGGCGACAAGGACAAGACGGAAGCCGCCGAATAAATTCGGCGCTCCTTGCAGCTTAAGGATAAGAAACAATGAATGATCGACCGCTAGCTCTTTCCGTTACGGATGCCGCTGCCGAGCGGGTTAAAGCCCTCTTGGCCAGCCGCGGCAAACCGTCCGCCGGTGTCCGTATCGGGGTGCGTTCCAAAGGCTGTTCCGGCCTTTCCTACACCCTGGAATTCGCCGACGAGAAAAACGATTTCGATGAGATCGTCGAGGACAAGGGCGTCACCATCATGATTGATCCGAAGGCGACACTGTTCATTCTCGGCACCGAAATGGATTATGTTGAAGACACCCTGGAATCCGGCTTCGTCTTCAGCAATCCCAATGAAAAAGGCCGTTGCGGCTGTGGCGAATCGTTCCACGTTTGAGGGCTGCAGCAATTGTTCTCCATTAGGACCGCTCCGTCACGGGGCGGTCCACGCCGTTCCAGTCAGTAATAAAAGTAATCATCATCATGCAGGCTGACCCCACAGAGACCCTGACCCCCTTTACCGGCCATGCCTGTCCGCAGGAATGCTGGTCGTGCAAGGGCCCGGTGGCTCTTGAGGACCTTTTCTGTCCGACCTGTTCGACCATCCAGCCGCTGGGTCAGGTCGACCATTTCAAGCGGCTCGACCTGGAAGCAACCTTTGACCTGGATGTAAACGATCTCGACCGCCGCTATTTCGAATTGCAGGGCAAACTTCACCCGGACCGTTTCGCCACCAAGACGTCGCAGGAACGAACGCTTTCCATGCAGCAGGCAACCAGCCTCAACGATGCCTACGAGACCCTTAAGGATTCCCTCAAACGGGCCGATTACCTGGTCCACATGATGGGCCAGAATGTCTTGCCCGAAGGCTGCCAGTTGATCAGCGCCCCGGATTTGCTGGAAGAGGCCATGGAATTGCGCGAGGCGCTGGCCATGGCGGAAACGGCCGACGATATCGACGCCATTGCCGCCCGGGCCGCCGGTGATATCGATGATTGCGAAATCGGCTTGTCGAAGGCCTTTGCCGGGGAAGACATTGAGGGGGCCTGCGCCTTGACGACGCGGCTTAAATACCTGCGCAAGCTGACCGACGAGGTGCGCCAGCAGCGGGCCAAGATGACGGCAATGAGCTGACCTTTATGGCCGATTTACTGCAAATACATGAACCCGGCGCAACGCCGCTGCCCCACGACGGCGAGGAAGCGATCGCCGTCGGTATCGATCTGGGCACCACCAATTGCGTGGTTGCCATCAGTTCCGAAGGCAAGCCCGAAGTGCTGCGCGACGAAGACGGGGAAGCCCTGGTGCCGTCTGTCGTCGCCTATGCGCCGGACGGCTCCGCGGTGGTCGGCGGCATGGCCAAGATGCTCATCCTCGACCGGCCGGAAGCGGTCGTATCCTCCATAAAACGCCTCATGGGCCGCGGCCTGGACGACGTCAAAAGCCTGACCGGGACGCTGCCCTACGATGTGGAGCCCGGCGAGACGGAAGGCATGGTGCGGCTCAACGTGGCCGGACACCGGCTGACGCCCGTCGAGATTTCCGGCGATATCCTGGCCGCCCTGAAAGAACGCGCCGAACTCCATCTCGGCGCCAAAGTGGACCGGGCGGTGGTCACCGTGCCCGCCTATTTCGACGATGCGGCGCGCACCGCCACCAAGGACGCCGCCCGCCTGGCCGGGCTGGAGGTGCTGCGTCTGGTCAACGAGCCGACGGCGGCGGCCCTGGCCTACGGCCTCGATGAAGGGGCGGAAGGCATTTATGCGGTCTACGACCTGGGCGGCGGCACCTTCGACGTGTCCATTCTGAAAATGCAGAAGGGTGTTTTCCAGGTGCTGGCAACGGGCGGCGATGCGGCCCTGGGCGGCGACGATTTCGATCATGCCATTGCCGAACATTTCCTGGCCGAAAGGGCGGCCAGCCAGGGTGCGAAGGTAATTACCAGTTCCGAGGCGAAAGCCGCCCTGATGACGGCGCGCCTGGCCAAGGAATGCCTGACCGACCAGCCGGACGGCGAATGGATGATCTCGTTCGACGACATAATGACCAAACACGCCCTCGACAGGGAAACCTTCGAAGGGTTGAGCCGGCCCCTGGTCGAGCACACGGTCCGCATCTGCCACGACGTCATTGCCGATGCCGGTATCACCCCCGACGACATTCAGGGCGTCGTCCTGGTCGGCGGTTCGACCCGCGTTCCCCTGGTCCGCCAACTGGTGGCCGCAGAATTCCGGCATGAACCCCTGGCCGACATCAACCCGGACGAAGTGGTGGCGGTCGGCGCGGCCCGCCAGGCCGAGGCCCTGACGGTCGGTTCCGACACCCTGCTGCTGGATGTGACGCCGTTGTCGCTGGGCATCGAGACCATGGGCCAGATGGTGGAAAAGATCATCCCCCGCAACACGCCGATCCCGGTCGCCAAACGCCAGGAATTCACCACTTTCCAGGACGGCCAATCGGCAATGTCGATCCATGCCGTGCAGGGTGAGCGGGAAATGGTCGACCAGAACCGCTCCCTGGCCCAGTTTGCGCTGCGCGGCATTCCGCCGATGACGGCAGGGGCGGCCCGCATCGAGGTGACGTTCGCCGTCGATGCCGACGGCCTGTTGACGGTCAGCGCCCGGGAAGCAACGACGGGGGTCGAGTCCCAGATAGAAGTTAAACCGTCCTACGGCCTCAGCGACGAGGAAATGCGCGACATGCTCTACGACAGCATGAAGCACGCCAAGGACGACATGGAACGCCGCCTGCTGGCCGAGGCCCGGGTCGAGGCCGAACGCTCGCTCAATGCAGTCGTCGCCGCCCTCAGGGTGGACGGCGACCTGTTGACGGCCGATGAACGGGCCGCCATCGACGCCGCTTTGCAGACAGTGACCGACGCCATGGCCGGCACCGACCGGGATATCATCAACGGCCTGGCCGAAGACCTGGAAGTCGCCACCCGGCCCTTTGCCGAAAAGCGCATGGATCGCGGCATCCGGGAAGCCTTGAGCGGCCACAGTGTCGAGGATTTTGAAGACGCCGATGAGGAACCCGCCGTCAAGGCGGAAGAAAGCGCTTAAAGCAAATCCCGAGCAAACGCTTGCGTTTGCGACGACGCATTTGTGTAAAAAAGAAAATGAGAGAACAGCAAACATGCCGAAAATGACTTTTATCGATTCCGAGGGAAAAAGAACGGACGTGGAAGCCGCCGAGGGGATGTCGGTGCTCGATATCGCCCACAAAAACGGCATCGACCTGGAAGGCGCCTGCGAAGGCTCGCTGGCGTGCTCTACCTGCCATGTCATCGTCGATGACGCCTGGTTCGACAAGCTGGGCGAAAGCACCGAAGAGGAAGAGGACATGCTGGACTTGGCTTTCGGCCTCACCCATACCTCGCGGCTGGGCTGCCAGATCAAGCTGACGGCGGAACTGGACGGCCTGGTGGTGACGTTGCCGGCGGCCACCCGCAACATGATGCTGGATTAAGTTTCGCCTGTAGAGGAAGCAATTATGGGACTGCTCTGGACCGACGTTCATGATATCGCCATCGAATTGGAAGACGCCCACCCGGATGTGGATGTGGTGAACCTGCGTTTTACCGACCTCTGGAAGTGGGTTCAGGAACTGCCGGATTTTGAAGACGACCCCCAGAAATCAAACGAGAAAACCCTCGAAGCCATCCAGATGGCCTGGCTCGAGGAACGCGATTGATCCCTCTTTTTGAAAGCCTCAAGACGGCTGCCGCCGAACCCTGGGCGGCCTACACCGGCCATGGGTTTGTGCGCGGGCTGGCCGACGGCAGCTTGGCCGAACCCTGCTTCCGCCATTACCTGGGACAGGATTACCTGGTCCTCATCCATTTCGCCCGGGACTACGGACTGGCCGCCTACAAG
>JADHTD010000137.1 GCA_016776525.1 Rhodospirillales bacterium | reverse complement strand
ACATGGCATGGGACGCCAATCCCGTATCCCAAACCGGCGAAAAACAAGGCTGGCAATAGCCAATATCTTCCTTCAAGACCAATAGCCGGTCGACTGCTTGCCGGGCAACGGCGTAATCCGGATCATCCGGGCTGAAGCCTAAGGCATCGAAGGCCATTACCGTATTGGCCATGGCCGGAAAAATACCGCCAAGGCCGTCTTCACCGTTCAGCCGCTCCTTGATGAATTTCAGGGCTTTCTTAAGGCCTTTCTTTTCCAGGAATTTCGGAAACAACGGTTCCAGGGGACGGACTAGGTGATCCAACCCCAGCAAGACAGAACCGATCCAGTGCCCGGTCGGATTGGTGAAATAATTTTTCTCCTTGTCGGGCGGTGTCAGGAACAATTCTTCAATGCCGACATTCCGGGGGTTCTTCGCTTGCGGTTTGAGGCTGGCCAAAATCAATAACGGCACCATGACCGTCCGCGACCAGTAAGAAACTTTATTGATGTTGAACGGCGACCAATCCGGAAACAACATGGTTTCCACCCGCATCACCGGCGTTGCCCGCCAGGGAACCTGCCCGAACAGAGCCAGAGTAAAGCGGGTGAATACGTTTGATTTGGCGGCGCCGCCCCGGTCCCGGATGGCATTGCGGGCATAGGTCATGTGCTGAGAGTCGACGTCTTCACCGGTCAGTTTCAGGGCATAGTAGGCCTTAACCGAGGCGCTCATATCTAAATCGCCGTCGTGATAGAGCGGCCAGCCGCCGTGATTGCCCTGGGTTTCCCTCAAATAGGCGGCCAGTTTGGCCTCGACCTCGTCGTCAATGGTTCCCAGGTAATGATTAAACAGGATGTATTCCGACGGAATGGTGGCGTCGGCTTCCAATTCGAAGACCCAATGGCCGTCTTCGTGTTGAATGCCGTCCAGCCATGCCGCGGCTTCGTCGATCACCCCATCCAGGCGGTCCGGCTCAAAAGGAGGCTGGTCCCCTGGAAAAATTTCCGATTTATCAAGCATGATCCCGGTCGGCTGTTTTTGGCATAAAACCCCTTAACCCCAATATTTTCAAAAATATAGCCCCATGGGTCAATCCACAAGCTACCCGCTAGCCGGTCCTTGTGACAACAACGAAGCCGCCGCCCGGCGCCCCGACAGAATGGCTCCTTCGATGGTGGCCGGCAAGCCGGTCCTCGTCCAATCCCCGGCCAGGAAGCAGTTATCATAGTCGGTTACCGAATTCGGCCGCAGGGCGGACTCGGCGGGCGTTTGCGCGAATGTCGCCCGCTTTTCTTTAACGATGCGGTAAGCGGGCAGTGGCATTTCACCCAAGTCGAGGGCGGCAACGATGTCCGGCCAGAGTTTCCCGGCAATGGTATCGGCGGCTTCTTCCGCCAGATCATCGGCGGCGCTGACCGTAACCGAAACCACATCCCCCCTGACGAACAGCCAATGGGCGGTACCGCCGAGCAAACCCATGAAGGAAATGTCCGTAAGCAGGCCGGGCAGCAGAAAATGACCGTTGACGATGGCCCGGCTCCGCCGCGGCACGAACAGGCCGGGTATCAAATCAACCGTCACCAGAGGCGGCAGGGCGAGGATTACCCCCTCATCCTCGCCGACTGCTATCTGGTGATCGCCGAAATCAAGGGTCGCAACCCGCTCACCGTCAAAACCAACAGACCGCAGGCGGTGGTTAAAGTTTACCTGTCCCCCCTGCCGGTCGATCAAATCCAATGCCGGCTGCACAAAGGTCTCGCTGAGACCCTGACGGGCGATCAGCGGGCGGCAGGCGGTACCGGCCTTACCAAATGTCTGCTGGATGACCGGCGCCATCAGCAAGGCGGCGCCTTCTTCAGCGGCCGTATTGAGAACGGCGACGGTGAGCGGTTCCCAGAAACGCCGGTAGAGGCTGGACCGGGTATCAAGTATTTCAGCCACCGTGTCCAAGGGGCCAGCTTTGAGAAAACGCAGGCCTTGCAGATAGTCCGTGGCTTGGGTATCAGGCACCCGCCGGCGTTTCGAGAAAACCCACCAGGGTATGCGCCCGTCATTGGGACGGACCGTCCATCGTTCCCCCGTCGCCAGTTCACAAAACGGGAATTCGGCTTTGGGCGGGCCAGCCAGGCCGCCTTCCGCCCCGGTCAACGACAAGTAAGACTGAACTTCCGTATTACCGCTCAACACCAAGTGATTGCCGTTGTCGATGCGGCGGCCAAGAGCCGGTTCGTCATAGGACCGGCAGCGCCCCCCGGCATGCCCGGCAGCTTCGTAAACAGTGACGGCCCTGCCCGCCTGCAAGAGCCTTAGCGCCGCCGACAGCCCGGACAATCCGGCCCCGGCAATATGTACCCTTGCGGACACCGTCAGAAAAACCCGTAGCGCAGGACGACCCAGAGTTTCTGCATCCGGGTCAAACGCACTCGCTCACCGATTTCCGAGTCGGGGCGGTCCAACAGGCGATCGAGGATACGGCGGTACATTTCCATCATAATGACCGCCGGGCGCATCTGCCGGTGGTCGCATGCCGCCAGGGCCGCATCGGCTTCGGCAAACTTGCCGCGGGCCTCGGCAGCGAGTTCCTTCCAAGCAGCCCGGAAGGCGGGATGGGCCGCAACATCGGCAGCAGTATCCCCGTTAACGCCGTGGGCGTTGAGCAGGTCGGCTGGAAAATATAGCCGGTTGCGTTCGGCATCCTCCTTTACGTCGCGCAGGATGTTGGTCAGTTGCAGGGCCTTGCCCAGCTTATCGGCAACCCGGTCGCCGTGTTCCGGGTCGATGCCGAAAACACGGTTCGACAGGCGGCCGACGGCACAGGCCACTTTGTCGCAATAATCCTCCAGACCGACGCCGTTTTCGATACGCACGGTAACACCTGCATCCATCGCCATACCGTCGATGACCGCCAGGAAATCCTCTTTGCGGAGTCCGAACTTCCTCAGGGGCTCCGACAAAGCCTTGGTAACGGGCTGGCCGGGATTCCCGGTAAAAAGGTTATCGATTTCCAGGCACCATTGATCGAGGCGGGTTATTTTTTCCGGAGTGGCTCCGGGATCGTCAACAATGTCGTCGACTTCCCGGCAAAAGGCATAGACGGCATACATGGCATGGCGTTTCTCAGGCGGCAGCAGCCGCATGGCCCAGTAAAACGACGTCCCCGACCGTTTAACCAGGGATTCCACATATCTGTCCGGTGATGGTTCCATGGCGTTTGTGTCCTGCCCGTTCATTGCCGTTATGGATACACCACCAACCCCGCCCCTGCCAGTCTCTGCCGGTCACAGACTTTATCCGTAGGTCCGGCCTTTCCAGGCCGCTCCCTGCCCCTGCCAATGCCGGCGGGCCGAATCGAGGGTCATCAAGACGAACAAGAGGGCCGCGAACGGAAGCGTCGGGGCCAGCAACGGGGATAATTTATAAAAACGGAGCGTAGGCAGCACAGCCAGCGCCGATAACAGCCAAGCCCCCAATCCGCTCACCGTTATCATGGGGCCGGACAGCAGCAGTCCGGCACCGGTTATCACCGGCGGCGCCAGATAGAAAAGCGTCATCCCCAACACTGTCGCCAGTAACAGCCATAGGGAATGGCGCAATTGCACGAAGGCGGAACGGGCCACCATCATCCAAATACCGGTCAGGCCGTCATAGGCCCGCAGACTATGGACTTTGCCGGTAAGGCCGAGCCAGACGGGTTTTACGGCCTTGATGCGGGCAGCCAGGGCGCAATCGTCGATCACCCGGTCCCGGATCGCCTCAAGGCCTCCCGACGCCAACAACGCATCCCGGCGGACCAGCATACAGCCCCCGGCGGCGGCGGCTTCCGGGCGGTCTTTATCATTGACCCGGGGAAAGGGATAAAGCTTCTGAAAAAAGAACACATAGGCCGGCAACAGGGCCCTTTCCCAATAACTCTTGAAACGCAGCTTGACCATCAGGGAAACCAAACCCAGGCCGTCCATCTCCGCTTTGGCGACCAGCCGGCGAAGGCTGGCCGGGTCGTGCTCGATATCGGCATCGGTGAAAAGGATGTATTCGGCACCGCCTAAATGGCGGTCAACGGAATCGACCCCCTGTTGCAGGGCCCACAGCTTGCCGGTCCATCCCTCGGGCACGGGTTCTCCGTTGATCAATTTCACCTTTTCCGGTGTGCCGATCAGGGAACGGACGGTTTCCGCCGTGCGGTCGCTGCTGTTGTCGTCAACCACCAGCACCGACAGCCGCCCTGGATAATCCTGGGCCAGGAGGGAGGACACCGTCAGACCGATGGTTGCCTCTTCATCACGGGCCGGAATGACGGCGGCAACGTCCGGCCACGGCCCGTCATAGTCCGGATGGTCAGCAAGCCGTTGATCCGCCCGCCAGAAACCTCCCCGAAAAAACAACAGGACCCCCCAGGCGGCAAGAGGCAGAAAAACCAAACTGCTGAGCAGGTCTTCCGGCATTTAAAACAAACCGGCAAGGACGCCCCGGATACCGCAGCGGATAAAATCGGCGCGGCTCAGTTCGACCCGGGAAGCCAGAGGATCATGTCGACGCAACAAGAAGACAAGGCGTTTGGCCAAGCCCAGGATGACCGCTGATTCCATGGCCAGACGGCGGCTCCGCAAACCGCCCGGCAGGGGTTCGGCATCGGCTAAAAGGACTTCCGTCGCTTCAAGGCAGCGGTCCAGCACGCGCCGCATACCGGGACTCGTTTGAGGATCATCCAGATCCTCGACCCGCACCCCGGCCTCGTCCATCCAGTCCTGCGGCAGGTAAACCCGGTTCAGTTGCCGGTAATCATCCTGGCAGTCCTGCACATGATTTATCACCTGCAAACCCATGCACAGCGCATCCGACGGCCCATAGCCGTCACGCGACCCACCGTGCAGGTCGAGCAGGTAACGCCCGACCGGGGCCGCCGACAGTTCGCAATACCCCATCAGGTCGGCCCAGTCCCGGTATCGGGACTTCACCGCATCGAGTTTGAAGGCGGCCAGCAAATCAATGCAATGACGGGCCTCGACGCCGGTTTGCAACAGGCTGTCGCGCATGTGGGCGGCTTTCTCATATCCCGGTATATCCGCCGCCTGCCCAAGAACAACATCTTCAAAGACATCCAGGCGGGCTACTTTGTCTTCCGCTGATAGGCCGGGATTGTCGGCAATATCGTCGATGGTCCGGGCGAAGGCATAAAAAGTCGCCACATGTGGCCGCAGCCGGGCCGGCAGCAGCCAGGACCCGACCGGGAAATTTTCATAAGCCGCGTCCTTGCCGGACGGCGTTTCGACGGAAGAAATGTCAGCGGCGGGAATCAGTGGGGCGGCCGTCATTTTATCTTGATCCCGGGGATCATAATGGCTCCCCCCCCTGCGGTCAGGCCGTCAGGCCTTTTTGTTGAGACGTTTCCTCAGTTCATTGAGAAGCCCCTGAACATGGCCACCGTTTTTGCTGATCACCGAAGCAAATTCGGAACGCTGGGTCTGGCCCATGCTGACGCCCTCGACCATGACGTCGATGATCTTGTATTTTCCCGACTTGGCCCGCACCCGCCAATCGACGCTAAGGGGTGTCTTGGACTGCGGCAGGTCGATCTTTGAAAAGACGACGGCGTCCCTTTCACCTTTGGAAATAGATTTGGTGATGGTCAGCTTTTCGCCGGAATACTTGGTGAACCGGTCAACATAGGTGGCAATGATCAAATCCTCGAAGAGAGCGAGATATTCAGCTTTTTCCTGATTGCTGGCCCGCCTCCAATAGCGTCCGAGAACCCAGCGGCCGATGGTCTTAACGTCGAAATGCTCGTGGAGCAGCACCCGGAACCGCTTGACCCGTTCCGGCCGGTCGACATCTCCTACCGTCAGGGCGGAAATTGCCTTTTCCGACAGAGACGAGATGAAGCCCTCAGCACCCTTGGCCAAGTCATCCGCCGACCCCTGACCGGGGACGGCAAGGAAAGCCAAAGGGGCTACCAATCCGAATATGAGAAATTGACGCCGGAATATCATCGTCAAAATTATTTAACCCCGTCTATGTTTGTTTCTATCACCGCTCGGCTCAAAGCCGTAGCCGCCTTAAAACTTATTGACATATGACTCCCCAAGGAATTTAGGAAATCAAGGGAAGACTTTCCAGCTACTTCTTCACACACGAAGTCGTGACCCCCGTTAAAACTGGAAAAATTACAGAAAACCCAACAAAAACGGGCCATATAAAGGTATTCAGGTGGCAACTGTTCCATTTGCCCAGAAAGCCCCTGGAATCACATAATTGCCGTCTGGCCGTGCCAATTCGGCAGCGGATTCGCCCGAACGCAGGCACTACGGCGACTCCAAATAACCGGCAACCGCCTCCAGGACCTTGGCACCGTCCAGGGCGGCGACACAGCGGTACATGCCCTCTTCCAGCGGATGGATGCAAGCCCCCAGGCAGCCTTCGCAATCCATCGGCTGATAAAGAAATTGGGCATTTTCAGGGGTGATGGCCGGATCATAGGGCACGATCTCACCGACATAGGCGGCGCTGGCCAGGCACAGGGTCGGGGTGCCTGTGGCCACCGCCAGATGCATCAGGGCGGTATCCACCGATATCACCAACGTGGCCGCCCGCAACACCGGCGTTATTCCGGCAAAGGTCGACGAATCGAAAGAGACGCGGGGGTCCTCCAACAATTTTCGGTATTCCGGGTTGCCGTCCAAGTCCCCCGTCGCGCCGGTGATGACGACCAGCACGTCTTCAGGCAAGGATTTGATTACTGCTTCGTACAACGCCAGCGGACTTTGCTTGGCCTTAACCGCCGAAAAGGGCTGGATGATGACGGTTCTGTGGTCAACAGCGGCCGGGGCCGGCAAGATGGAATCGGGCAAGCGGACTGTCGGTAAGGTTTCCGCCCGGCCGGTTATCCAGTCGGCAAAGCGCGCCCAGCGCACCACCTTGTCCAGATGCACCGGACCGCTGTCGAAGAGGCGGCTATAGAGATTGCGGTTTAGTTGCAGGGCGGCATCGTACTTGCGCCAAGAACGGGGCTCCATGGCCACCGATTCCGCCGCTGCCGCCGCCGCGATCAGGGCCTCATCCAGATCCGGGTGGCGCAGGTGATCGGTGGAAACCGCCAGCCGGAAATTCTCCTGATACAGGGTTTCGCTGATGGCAGCCCGGTAGCCGAGGGATTTATGAAAGTTGTTGAAATTAACCGCCATGACCGAGACTT
>JADHTD010000136.1 GCA_016776525.1 Rhodospirillales bacterium | reverse complement strand
GGCGACCGCCGCCCACATGAATTAAAGGTGCCCGGCTCCCGGCCGGAATGGACCGGCGGCCTTAATAACCGCCGTTCTCCCGCAAGAAGACTTGACACCTTCGTAGCGACCTGTATGGTTCGCCGCCTGAATTGAAACAACAGCAAAAGCCAGGGTTACGACAATGGCAAAACCGACAACCATCCTTGTCAAACTGGTCAGCACCGCTGACACCGGGTTCTATTACGTTACCAAGAAGAATCCGCGTAACATCACAGAGAAGCTTGAATTCCGGAAATATGATCCGGTGGCCCGCAAGCACGTCCTCTTCAAGGAAGCCAAAATCAGGTAAATCCGTTCGGGCGGTTCGATATCGCCTGCGGCTTTCCAATACGGCAGCCCCGATCCGGCGCTGCCGTGTTTTCGTTTGGCGATAGCGACAAGGATCTATCCTCCGGCTTTATGCAGCCGATAGGACGGGACGGTAACCTCAAAAGTACGGAAGTCGACCGGTCAGGCGGTGGGAATTTAGGGCCCGGCCTCTAATCGAGGAACTTGGACACCGTCGACAGGAAATCCGGCACCGAAATCGGTTTGGCGATATAACCCTCGCATCCCCCTTCCCGTATCTTTTCTTCATCCCCCTTCATGGCAAAAGCCGTCACCGCGATCACCGGGATATCCTTCAACTCGTCGTCTTCCTTCAGCATGCGGGTGACTTCCAGGCCGGAAATTTCCGGAAGTTGAATATCCATGATGATGAGGTCGGGATGATGCTGGCGGGCGAGGCCGAGAACCTCGTTGCCATCCTTCGTTTGCAGGGTATCGTAGTCGTTGGCTTGCAGTAAATCGTTGAACAATTTCATGTTCAGGTCGTTGTCTTCAACGATTAATATGGTTTTAGCCATTGAGCCCTCTTGCACTGTTTGGGCGGTGGCCTACCGCCTTGATCTGCATAGGATATATACTTCTTCTCAAATTTATTATCAATTAAGAAGCCCCCTATGCAGGCATACTTTGTTGTTCTTCTTTTTGGTTTTTAATAGTGAGTTTGATGATGGATCATTCTTTCCATCAAGTCAAACGTACCGGACCCGGAACACTCTCGTGAAACCCCGGGAATACAGGGACTTTTTCCGCTCCAGGGACGGGAATAAAGGAACCGGGCGCGATTTCAGGCCGGCATCAAGTCAATTCCAATTTATAGGGACTCCGGCCAGGATTGAAGGTCATTCCCCGCGCACTTCATCGACCATCTGTTGCAGGCTTTCCACATCGGAAATAACCAGCGTTTCCTTCTGGCGGTCGACGATATCCTTGCGGGCCAGGTCGTTCATCACCCGGGCGACGGTTTCCCGGGTGGTGCTGACGCGGCTGGCGATATCGCCGTGCACCGGGATCGGATGAATGACCGCCGTGTTGTCGTCGGTCATGTGGATACGGGCCTGGCGGAGCAGTTCCGCATGCACCCTGTTGTTGGCGCCCAAGGTGCTGAGATCCATGATGCGTTCGTTCGAAGCCCGCACGATAGAGGCCAGATGGGTCATCACTTTCAGGGCCAATTGCTGATGGTTCCGAAGGGTATCGAGGAACAGTTCCGGCGGCAGGAAGGCAATCAGGCATTCGGTCAGGGCCATGATGCTGGCTGAGCGGGGCTCCCCGTCGAGGGCCGCCAGCTCACCGAAGTGGCTGCCGGCATCCAGGTCATCAAGGGTCACCTCGCGGCCCGACAGGGAATAATTGACGACCCGCACGCTGCCCTGGACGATGAAACAGACGTCCTGGGTATCGCTGAGCCGGTCGATAATCTGTTCCTGAGCTGCGTAGTGCTTCCAACGGCACCCTTTTTCGATTTTCTCCAGCTCCGCCGGTGTCATATCCTCCAGCAGACCGATGCCGGCCAGACTGAATTGTTCGGTTTCATGCACGTGTTATTTTCCCGTTAAAATAGGCCCTCAAAAGCTTATTCCCGCCATGTTACAGATAATGTGTTGATTTGGCGAGACTTGCCGTCCGATTGCCTGCCGGGTGCGGACGATGACGGTCCGTTAAGGGGGCAATGGAAAGTCCCGGTCCTAAAGCAGCTTCGGATTGATCGACCCCCCCTTTGGAGATCCGACCTAGAGGATTTCCGCCACCCCGCCCCGCCTGAGATCGCCGGCCCCGTGAAAGTCTTGCCGCCGGGGGTCATAGAGGACCGAATGAACGCCCCCGAAAAACAGGTTTTTATCGTCCCACCGCTCAATATCCGGAAAGCCCAGCGACAGTCCGCCAATGTCGGCCTCGTCGAACCCCGGCTCGACACTCAACAGGCCGCCTTCATAATGAATGCGGGGCGCGGAAACGGATTCTTCAACCGACAGGCCGAACTCCAAGTGATTGAGGATAACCTGTAAAATAGCCGTTCGGATGCGGTTCGATCCGCCCGACCCCAGGGCCACGGTCTCGCCGTCCGCCGTCATGATAAGGCTCGGCGCCATCATCGAACTCATCCGCACATCCTCCGGCCACTGGTGGAAACCGTGCGGATTGATATCCTCCTCGCCCAGCATATTGTTGAGCATCACCGCCGTTCCGGGCACGACGTAACCGGCGCCTTCGCCGTTCGACAGGGTCAGGCTGGCGGCATTGCCGTCGCCGTCGATGACGCTTAAATGCGTGGTCCCCCTCTGGGCCAGGGGATGACCGGCAATATTGCGGCGGTAAGCTTCAAGGAATTCCGCATTGAGAAGGGTCTCAGCGGCACTGTCGCGGGCTTCGTGCAGACGGCTGTCGACGCGGGCCTTGTTGGTTTCCCGCATGGCCGAAGCCAGGGCCAGGAGATGCCCAGCCGATCCGAAAGCCTCTTTGCCCAGCCCCCGGTCTTTCAACAGTTCCAGGGCAAAGGCGATGAGGATGCCGCCGGTTGACGGCGGCGGATTGGTCCAAATCCGGGTGCCGTTATAATCCAGGGACAGGGGGCTGCGCCGGATCACCTCGTAACCTTCCAGGTCGGCAGCCGTCAGGTAACCGCCGCCGGTCCGGCAGGCTTCAACAATAGCCTGGCCGATATCGCCCCGGTAGAAAAGGTCCGCCCCTTCGCCGGCCAGGGCTTCCAGGGTATCGGCGTAGGCGGGCATAACCATCCGTTCGCCTTCCCCGATCAACTGTCCGGGAGCCTTGCTGCTCTCAAATATGTTCAGGCTTTCCGGACTGGAGAGATAGATTTTGCCGACGATATCGAAAATGTAGGCCTGGAGTTTATTGATCAGAAACCCCTCGCGGGACAACACCACAGCCGGTTCGACAATGCGCTGCATGGGCAGGGAACAGAGGTCGGCATGGACCTCAAAGGCCCCCTTAACGATCCCCGGCGTGGCGATAGATCCCATGCCGATGTGGAATTCCTGCTGGGCGGTACCGAAATCGGCCAGGATCGGATAAAAGTCGGGCGTTTTGCTACGGTCTCTCTGTTTCGGGGTCTGAGCGAAAAAATCATAGAGGACGGCGGCCCCGGACCCCGGCACGCCGGTCGCCGGACGGGCCAGCAGGAAGCCGCCCCCGCCCAATGATGCCAGCACCGGTTCGGCGGCACAGGCGGCGAACATACCGGCCAGGATGGCGTCGAAGGCGTTGCCGCCTTCTTCCAGGATTGCCGCTGCCGCCCGGACCGTTTCCGGATGACCGGCGGCGACCGCCCCTTTTGCATTCGGCAGGCTCATATGAATTTCCAAACAGAGCTCAACAGTGCCGGAATCAGTAGCATGGGCGGAGCCGCCTCACCACAGGGAAAATGGGAACGGCGCTGGGCCGGCCGGTGATCGGCAAGGGCATTCCGCGGCGCCCCCGGGCTGTTCCTGAAAGCCTCTCCCTCTGAGCCCGGGAGGGCGGCTCAGGTAAGCACCCTGTGCGCCGGCAGGCGGATGGTGACGGAGGTTCCCTTCCCTTCGCGGCTGGTGATGCCCAGGGTGCCTTCGTGCATTTCAACAAGCCCCTTGGTCAACGGCAGGCCCAGCCCGGTCCCTTTCGTGCGGCGGGCGACGGCGCTTTCGACCTGGCCGAATTCGGCAAATGCCGTCGGTATATCCGTCTTTTTCATACCGATGCCGGTGTCGGCAATCTTGATATGCATCGAACCGCATTTATCGACCCTGGCCGAGACCGTAATGGCGCCTCCCCTGGGGGTGAACTTGACGGCGTTGGACAGAAGATTGATGAGGATCTGTTTGAACCGGCGTTCATCGGCAACGATTTTCGGCAACCGGCTATCGATTTTTTCGATGATCCGCAGGCGTTTCTGCTCGGCCCGCGGACGGACAAAACGAATTGACGACTCGATGGGCGGCGACACATCCATTTTTTCGTCAAACAGTTCAAGGGCGTCGGCCTCAATCTTCGAAAGGTCGAGGATATCATCGATCAGTTCCAGAAGATGATGCCCCGATTCGATGATATTACTGATGTATTCCTCGTAGCGCAGGTTATCGATCGGGCCGAATATCTTTTCCTTGATGGTGCCCGAAAAACCCAGAATGGCATTGAGCGGCGTACGCAGCTCATGGCTCATGTTGGAGAGAAAGCGCGACTTGGCCAAACTCGCCGTTTCCGCCTGCTCGCGGGCATGCAGCAGTTCCTTTTCCGTCTGCTGATGGTGTTCGATCTCCTCCCTCAGTTCCCGGGTCCGCTCCTGGACACGGATTTCCAGCCCATCATGGGCATGGCGCAAGGCTTCTTCGGCCCGTTTGCGTTCGGTGATGTCCAGCGAAATCACCAGCATATGGGATCGGCCGCCGAGTTCGATGATCTCTCCGGCCATCAGGAAATCGAGAATTTCTCCTCCTTTTCTCCGGAAACGGCCCTCGAAATTACGAACCGAGCCGGTTTCCTTGAGGGTCTTGACGAAACGGGCCCGTTCCTTGCGGTCAAGCCAAATACCCAGTTGCAGCGGCGTCCTGCCGATGACCTCCTTACGCTTGAAGCCCAGCGTCCGCAACCAGGTTTCGTTGACGTCGACAAACCTGTTGGTCTTGATGTCGACGATACCGTATTGGGCCGGGCTGGCATGGAAGGCCGTGGAAAACAGTTCCTCGCTTTCCCGCAACGCTTCTTCGCGCTCTTTCAATGCCGTGATATCGGTGCGGACGCCGACAATCTCGCCGCGTTTGGTGCGGCGGTCGTTCAATAAAAGCCAGCGTCCGTTTGCCAGTTTACGTTCGATGGGACCCTGTAGTTCCTGGCGTTCCTTGAGGCGCTTTTCAAGGAATTCTTTTTTGCCCCCTTCCAGGTCCATATGCATGCCCTGGCTCCAGATCATATCGATAATTTCCTCAAAAGAGGTGCCGGGCTCAATGGGCAGGCCCGCAAGCCCATAAAATTCCTTATAGGTGGAATTACACAGCACCATGCGGTCGTCGGCATCGTGCAGGACAAACCCTTCGTTGATGCTTTCCAGGGCATCGACCAGCCGCAGTTCCGCCGCCTGGGCGTCTTCTTTCGCCTTGTTGAGTTCGCTGATGTCCTGGGAAACGACCAGCAGGGTTTGTTGCCCCCGGTATTCGAACCGCTCGGCGGCCAGCAGGAAGCTTTTGATAACGCCTTTTTTGGTCTTGCGCCTGACCTCGATATTGCGCGATGCGGTTTTGTTGCGCAGGCTGTCCAAAAGCCGCTTGCGTTCCTGCATGTTTGCCCAGATGCCGAGTTCCTTGCTGGTCCGGCCGATCACTTCGCGGCGTTTGAAGCCCATGGTCTTCAACCAGGTGTCGTTGACATCGAGGTAGCGCCCTTCCTTCGGCTCAACGAGGGCAACAAGAACCGGACTGGCGTGAAAGGCCTTGGAAAAAAGTTCCTCGCTTTCCCGCAGCGCCTCTTCGCGTTTTTTTAGTTCCGTAATATCGGTGCGGATGCCGACGATCTCGCCGTGCTTGGTGCGCCGGTCGCTGAGCAACATCCAACGGCCGTCGGCCAGGTGCCGTTCGATGGGGCCTTTAAATTTTTTGCGGTCCCGCAGGCGCTTTTGGATAAATTCTTCCTTATTGCCTTCGGCTTCCGGGCGTTCCTGGCGTCGGACGATTGTCCGGAACATCTCCTCGAAAGTTATGCCGGGTTTAAGGATATCCTTGTGGTTGGCATAGAATTCCTCGAACCGGGAATTCCACAGGACCAGCTTGTCATCGGCATCGTGCAGGACGAAAGCCTCATTGATGCTCTCAATAGCATCGGCAAGCCGTTCCTGGGCTTTCCGGGCTTCGGCTTCAATCTGCGTGGTGATGCTATCCATCTCCGCTTCGGCTGTTATGTCGACTCCCGACGAAACCACATTCCGCACCGTACCGTCATCGTTGGTCAGGGTCTTGCAGTTCCATTTGGTGGTTTTAATTGCACCACCTTTGGCGCGGAATTTAATAGTGCCGGAAAATGGAAAGTTGTCGGCCTTGATATTCCGGAAGAGTTTCTTCTCGTTTCGGATATCGTTTTTCTCGGCCATCAACGACCAGCAGTATTCCCCAACCAAATCCGCATCGGAATATCCCAGGGCCTCCTCGAAAGTCCGGTTGACATGAACGATCCGGCCCTTGGCATCGCTGATCATAATCAGAGACCCCACCGTATCGAGGACGGCATCGGTAAAATCCCTGGCTTCCTTCAGGGATCGATCCTGGCGGGTTTTCTCCGCCGTCCGCAGGGCCAGGGAGCGCAGGTATTCACCGTCGATCAAATCCCAGGAAAGATACATCTCGCAGACATTGCAGCCCGACGCCATCGACCGGGCGGCAGCCTTGGTGCCGGCAATTACGATGATCGGCAGGTCCGGCGAAACCTTATTGATTTTCCGGCAAGCCGTTTTGCAGGCGCGGGCCCGGGGGGGCAGGTCGAGGAGGGCAACGTCGAAATCCGTCGACCGTAAAAGTTCGGCGGCATGCTGTTGGTTCTCAGCGACATGCAGGGCGAACCTCTTGGAGCCCAGGAACCGTTTCAATTTCCGGGTTGTTTCTTCCCTGCCTTGAACGATGAGTGCTTTGGGTTTCTTACTTGCGGGCATGCCGGACGGCTATCTCCACCGTTTGGTTTAATTAATGGTTTTCGGTACGGTTTTGCCGCATCATAGAGCTATGCGCCAAGGTGCAGATGACTTGCATCAAGTGTCGGGACAATGGCCACTTTGAAATACTATCCATAGGAATAAGAAGGTCCTGATTGATCATAGCCGGAGACAATAAAGCCACCTT